>JASHYY010000094.1 GCA_030042815.1 Thermoplasmata archaeon
CGAGAAGAATCTCAAGGCGCTCGAGATCGGCCGCCGCGTGGCCCTCGAGGCTCCGGGGGTCGCGGGCCGATTCTCGGTCGCCGAAGGGGACGCGCACGACCGGATCCTGACCACGGGGAATCAGGCGGTCGCACTCGGCTTTGTGGTCGGCGGCGGGCGGTTCTTCGCGGGCTACCCCATCACCCCGGCGACGGAGATCATGGAGTATCTGCAGCGGTACCTCCCGCCCTTCGACGGCGTCGTGCGCCAGGCGGAGGACGAGCTCGCGGCGATCAACATGGTGATCGGCGCCTCGTACGCCGGGGCGCGCGTGATGACCTCGACGAGCGGTCCGGGCCTCTCGCTCATGACCGAAGGGATCGGCCATGCTGCGACCGCGGAGATCCCCGTCGTGATCGCCGACTGCCAGCGCGTCGGACCGTCGACCGGTCAGCCGACCCGAAACGAGCAGTCCGACCTCTCCCACCTCGCGAACCTGGGGCACGGCGAGTACCCTCGGTTCATCCTCGCTCCGGCGACCCCGGAGGACGCGTTCGACCTCACCATCGACGCCCTCAACCTCGCCGAACGGTGGCGCGCGCCGGTGATCCTCCTCCTCGACCAGGCGCTCTGCCAGAACACGACCACGAGCGTGCGGTTCGACCTCTCGCAGGTCCATCTGGACCGGGGGAAGCGGCTCACGCCCGAAGCCGTGGAAAAGCTCGCCCAGTACAAGGTCTACGAGCTCACGGACGACGGCGTGAGCGCGATCGCCCCGCCGGGGACTCCCGGTCTCTGGTCGGAGGTGACCGGGAACGAGCACGACGAGTGGGGCCACGTCTCGGTGAACGTCGCGAACCGCGTCCGCATGATGAAGAAGCGGATGGAGAAGATGGTGAAGGCGCGTCACGACCTACCGGGGTCCCGCGTCTTCGGTCCGGCCGACGCGCGCGTCGGGTTCATCGGGTACGGGAGCACCTCCGGTCCGATCCTGGAGGCCGTGCGCCTCCTCGAGACGAAGGGGGTCCACGCCCGGTACCTGCAGGCCCGTACGCTCTTCCCGGTACCGGTGCACGAGATCGACCCCTTCCTCAAGGGCCTCGACACGGTCTACGTCGTCGAGCACAACTACACCGGACAGTTCGCCCGCCTCCTGCGGGAAACGATGCCTTGGCACTACGCAAAGCTCCGCTCGATCCTGAAGTTCGACGGCTACTCGTTCCGAGCGCCGCAGATCCTCGCGGCGATGTCGGGGGGTGCGTAGGATGGTGCAGTCGGCGAAGCCGGTCGCCCCGATCTGGTGCCCGGGCTGCGGGGACTTCAGCGTGCTCGCCGCGGTCAAGCGGGCGGCCGTCGACCTGAAGATCCCGGTCCACGAACTCGTGCTCGTCGGCGGCATCGGCTGCTCGGGGTCGATCCACAACTTCCTCGAGATCAACGGACTCCACGCGCTGCACGGGCGATTGCTCGCCCAAGCGGTCGGCGTGAAGCTCGCGAACCCGTCGCTCACCGTCGTCGCCGCGGGCGGCGACGGGGACGGCTACGCGATCGGCATGGGACACTTCATGCACGCGTTCAAGAAGAACGCCTCGATCCTCTACATCGTCATGAACAACGAGACCTACGGCCTGACGAAGGGACAGGCGTCCCCGACGAGCCAGCTCGGCTTCGAAGGCAACGTGGAGCCGCCGTTCCACTCGATCCTCACCGCGCTCTCCATCCCGGCCCCCAACTTCATCGCCCGCACGTTCTCGGGCGACCCGAAGACGATGACCGCGATCCTCGAGGAAGCGCTGAAGTTCAACCGCGAGGGACGCGGGTTCGCGTTCGTCGAGGACCTGTCGCCGTGCGTGACGTACAACGACACCTACAAGCTGTGGCGGGAGAAGGTCACCGACGTGTCGAAGCTGCCCGGGTACGACCCGACCGACCGGAAGGCGATGTTCCGCCTCTGCCTCGAGGCGATCGAGGACGGCCGCATCCCGATCGGCGTGATGCACCGGCCGAAGGACGGCGGCCGCGATGGCCTCGAGCTCAAGCTCGTCGGGGAGAAGCGGGGGCCGGCCCGCACCGACATCAGCCTCCCGCCGAACCTCGCCGCGTACCAAAAGCTGCTCGCGGGGCTCGCGTAGGCGTGCCCCGGGGGCGGGGAACCTCCGGGGGGCGGGACCATCTGGGTCGGGGTGGACGATACCGACAGCCGCCGCGGCGGCTGCACGACGTGGGTGCTCACCGAGCTTCTCTCGCTCGCCCGGGAGACCGGCGTGGACCTGCTCGGCGAGCCCCGCCTTGTCCGCCTGAATCCGAATATTCCCTGGAAGACTCGGGGGAACGGCGCCCTCGCGGCCCACTTCGGCGTGGGTTCGGGACCGGGTCGAACGGTCGGCTCGATCGGAGGACGGCCGGTCCGCTCCTATGCGCGAGGCCGTCCCTTGTCTCCGCTTCGCGCCGAGCGGTTCCGGGAAGCCGCGTGGCAGCGCGTGCTGGAACGGTCCGAGCGCGGAAGCGCGGGGACCGACCCGGCGATGGTCGCCGCCGAGCGGCCCCTGCCCACCGAGCTCTACTGGCAGGCCGTGCGCGAGGTCGTCCCGGTCGGCTCGACCCTCAACGCGCTCCGACGGGCGGGAGCGTGGTGGCGGACCGACGGGGACCCGCGCGGCCTCATCGGAGCGTCGGCCGCCATCGCCTGGCCCGCCCGGCGAGTGACCTGGGAGCTGACCGCGTACCGCACCGAGCCGCGGATCGGGCTTCGGCGCGTGGTCGACGCGGACAGCGTGCGTACGGTCGCGGCGGCGCATCCGTCGCTCTTCCTGTGCGAGGACCCGCGGACCCGGAGGATCCTCGTCTCGCCGCACACCAACTGCCCGGTCCTCTACGGACTCCGATCCACCCGGCCGGGTCCGCTGTTGCGCGCCCGATCGTCGGTCCGATCCGAGCCGGTCGACCGTTGGGTCCTCTTCCGGACGAACCAGGGGACCGGCGACCACCTCGTCTCCCGCTCCCCGCGCGACCTCGGCCCGTTCCGGGCTGCCCGCTTTGCGGCGACCGTCGCGTCCCCCCCGGAGGTCCGTCGCGGCGGGCACGTCGCCCTCCACGTCGTCGATGAAGCGGGCGGCCGGGTCGAATGCGTCGCCTTCGAGCCGACGAAGACCCTGCCCCGGGTCGCCCAGCAGCTCGCGCCGGGGGATCGAGTCCAGCTGTGGGGGAGCCGGGGGGACGACCCGGTCGTCCGGCTCGAGGGGATTCGGCTCGTTCGGCTGGTTCCTCGGGCCGGGCGCCGACGTTCCCTCCGCTGCCCCGAGTGCGGGACGACCGCGGGGTCGCTCGGGTCGTCGAAGGGGTACCGGTGCCCGGCATGCCACCGGAGGTTCCCTCCCGAAGCCTCCCGGCGGCCCCGGCTCGAGCCTCCGCTGCGTCTGGGGGACTATCACCCCACCCCGTCCGCGCGGCGCCACCTCGCCCCCCGGGGCCCGGAACCCTAGCGCCGGACGGTCGTCACGAGACCTTTTGAGGGGCTCCGGACCTATATTCCCGAGAGGGACCCGTGGCCGCGCCGTATCGGGGGGCAGCCGGTCGGGTTCGTCTTCGACTCCCCGGTTCGAGGCAGTTCCCCGCGGGCCGAATTGGACCGGCCCGGGATCCTGCGGCCTTCGCGCCGTTCGTTGCGTGCGATCGCGCGCCGAGCTGAGGCCCGCCCATGGTCGGCTGCCCCGCGTGCGGAACCGAAGTGGCGGACGGGCTACCGGAATGTCCCCGCTGCCATCTGGCGGCCAGCCTCTTCCCCGCCGTCCGGGACGCCGCGGGGCCCGGGGCCCCGACGGACTCCACCTATCTCCGCACGATCGGCGAGCTGCTCGCGACGGTCGACCTCGAGACCCCCGCGCCTCCGGCACCGGCCCCGCCCGCCCGGGGCCTTCTCGGCCGGCCGGCGCGGTTCCCGGCCCTTCCGTCGGCGGCCCCCGCGAAGACCGTTCCCCCGCGGGAGGCTCCCCCGATCGCCCCGCTGAAGGACCTGCCCGCGCTCCCGTCCGCGGGCACGGCCGAGGAGCTCCGCCGTCGGGTCGAAGAGTACTTCCAGATCGGTCGGCGCCTCGGACTCGACTTCACGGACTTCGAGGGCCGGGCCTCGGCCGCGGCGCTGGTCCAGGACGTTCCCTCGCTCGAGGTCCTCTCGCGCGAGATGTTCGTGCACGTCGCGAGCGCGGTCGCCGAGGAGTATGAGTCCGTGCTGGCGCGGCGAAACGAGCTCGCCCAGCTCGTGCCGACCCCGAGCGCCGACGTCGAATTGAACGCGATCCGTCGGGCGATCGCCGTCGGGGACTTCAACGGGGCCCAGCGACGCCTCGTGCACGTCCGCGACGAGCTGCTGCGCGTCGAGGAGGGCTGGGAGGTCGGACGCATCCTCGTGACGGAGTGCGACCTGCTCGCCCAGACGCTCCGCGACCTCGGGGGAGACCCGACCCCGGCCCTCGGGCCGCTCGAGGAAGGGCGTCGGTGCTTCGCGACCGGTCGTCGCGCCGACGCCGAGCGGTTCCTGGCCCGGGCGGCGGTCGCCCTCTGGACGCTGCTCCAGCCCCGGTTCTTCGACGACCTCCGCCGCGTGCGCGACCGGCTCGTCGAGCTCCGGGCGACGGGCGCCGACGTCGCGCCGGCGGTGAAGGAGCTGCGCGAGGTGGCCTCGGAGCTCCGGCAGCGGAACTTCGTCGGGACGGTCATCGCCTACCGTCGGCTGAGAGCGTTCGTCGACCGCTCGGCCGCCCCCGAGCCCGAAGAAGGAGCCGGGGTCCCGGTCTCGCTGAGGCCCTCTTCGTCCGTATAGTCAAATACCGCGAGAGGGGTTCTCCGAGCGTGCCGTTCCACTCGCTGCGCGGATTCCGCGACTACCTACCTCCCGACGCGGGCGCTCGGTCGGAGATCCTGCGCCGGATGCGGGCCGCCGCCCGCCGGGCCGGGTACACGGAGCTCGAGACTCCGTGCGTCGAGAGCTTCGAGCTCTACCAGGTAAAGAGCGGGGAGGGGATCGCCGCGGAGACGTGGCTCTTCCGCGACAAGGGCGACCGCCCGGTCGCGCTCGTCTCGGAGACGACCCCGTCGCTCGCCCGGGTCTACGTCGACCGGGCGAAATCGGAGCCGCTCCCCGTCAAGTGGTTCACCGTCTCGAAGATCTGGCGCTACGAGGAGCCCCAGGCCGGGCGGACCCGGGAGTTCCTGCAGTTCAACCTCGACGTCCTCGGCGTCCCCGGCGTCGAGGCCGAGTGCGACCTCCTCTGCGCGGCGGCCCTCCTCCTCGACGAGTCCGGGGCGGACGGGCTCTACGCCTTCCGCGTGAGCGACCGCGCCCTGGCCGAGGGGCTCGGACGCCTCTACGGAGCGCGCGACCCCGCGCGGTTCTTCCGGGCGGTCGACCGGTACCGCGACCGCACGCCGGCCGAGTTCGAGGGCGAGCTGGCGGCGTCGGGCGTGGCCGCCGAGCGGGCGGCCGAGCTCGCCGCACTGTTCGAGGGCGTCGGGGCGGGGATCCCGCCGTCGGGCCTCGACGCGTTCCTATCCAAGCTCGCGACGAGGGGGCTCGACGACAGCGCCCGCGCCGGGGCGGACCGGCTTCGGGCGCTGTTCACGCTGCTCGACCGCGCGGGGCTGTCGGACCGGGTCGTCTTCGACCCGACCGTGGTGCGGGGACTCGCCTACTACACGTCGACCGTCTTCGAGGCGTACGCCCGCAGCGGCGACCACCGGGCGCTGTTCGGCGGGGGCCGCTACGACCACCTGATCGAGCTGTTTGAGGGGCCGCCGACCCCGGCGGCGGGGCTCGCGATCGGCGACCAGACGCTCGAGCTGCTCCTCCGGGGGGCCGGGCGATGGCCGGACGGGGAGCCGCCGCTCGACACCTACGTCGTCTCGGTGCGCCCGGAACTGCACGCCGAGGCGGTCGCGATCGTCCAGGACCTGCGTCGCGCGGGCCTGAGCGCGGACTGCGACCTGCTCGAGCGCTCGATGTCCCGCCAGCTCAAGGAGGCGGCGCGCCGCCGGTGCCGTCGTGCGCTGATCGTGGGCCTGAAGGAGACGGGGCCGGGTGCGGTGGTCGAGCGTGATCTCGCGACGGGTGCGCAACGTGAGATCGCTCGGGACGCGGTGGCACGACCGGCGTGATCGACTCGAAGGTGTCGCCGTCCCAGAGCAGGATCCCCGGCGGCGACTGCGCCCCGTCCACGTAGCCGTACCAGTAGACGACCGCTCCCTCGCCGAACAGCTCGGTGTAGGGCCCGAGCTGCCGCTTGAGGTTCTTGCGGAGCTCGACGTCGTCCCCGAAGTTCGCCTTCGATTCGATCCAGGTGAGCTTCTGGCCGTAGAAGATGATCGGCTCGTCGAGGAGGGCGTCGGGCGTCTTCGCGTACTTCCCCCGGAGGTCCTTCTCGGTGCGGTAGCCGATCCCGTGCTTCTCGAGCCAGCGCTGGAGCCGCTCCTCGCCCTTGCGGCCGCGCTCGCGCTGGAGCTCCATCCCCCGCGGCGAGTAGATCAGGTCCGCGGCGAGGAGCTCGTCGACCTCCTTGCGGATCCGTGCGTCCGGCGCCGTTTCGGGGTGGAGGAACGTCTGCCAGACCTTCTTGCGGGGGATCCCGAGCTCCCCGAGCATCTGCTGGCCCATCAGCACGGGCGGGAACTTCCACTCGCGGGCGATGTCGAGGATCGATCGCCCCCGCTTCCACTGCGAGACGAGGCGGGGGAGCTGCCGCCGGACGACGTAGAAACGGCGGGTTGCGTCGCGCGTCACGCGGTGGGTGTGGATGACGAACAGGAGCTCCTCGTCCCAGTGCTCCTCGTGGGCCACCCGGTGCACGTCCTCGTAGGTGACGAGCGCGTCGTACAGGCGCTGGTAGGTCGCTCGATCCATGGCTGAGAACCGGGAATGCGGATGACCGCGTGAGCGTTCGCGGGGTAAAACGTTGCGTCCCGCCGCGACCGCGGGGTCGTCAGTCGCGCCAGTCGAGGCCGACCGTGCGCAGACCGATCTTCGGGATCGGCGGCGCACGGCGCTTGTGGCGGTTCCGGTC
>JASHYY010000095.1 GCA_030042815.1 Thermoplasmata archaeon
GCGAAGTAGGCGCCGCCGAGGTAGAGGCCGATCATCGGCGTCGCGATGAGGAGCATCGTGATGCCGGAGTTGTCGGGGGTGACGATCATCCCGAACACGAGCGCCCCGATGACCGCGCCGCGCCAGTGGCGCCGCCACGCCGAGGCCCGCACCACGCCGAGCCGCGTCAGGGCGTAGATGAACACCGGCAGCTCGAACACGACGCCGAAGGCGAGCGAGTAGAGAAGAGCGAACGTGACGAACGACTGGACGCCGAGCACCGGGGCGAGGTCGTCCGCGGCGACGTAGTAGAACAGGAGGCGGAAGGTGAACGGCGTGAGCCAGAGCAGGCCCGCCGCGGTGCCGAGCGCGAAGAGGATCGTCGCGGGGATCCCGATCTGCCGCAGCAGCAGCCGCTCGTTGCGACGCAGCGCCGGGACGAGGAACGCCCCGACCTCGTGGACGAGCCAGGGCATCCCGACGATGACCGCGAGGAGGATCCCGATCTCCATCTGGACGACCACGGAGTCGCCGACCCCGACGTTCAGCAGCTGGACGCCGGGAGGCAGCATCCAGCGCACCATCGCGCGGAAGACCTGGGCCGTGACGTTGTAGAAGGGGCTCGGCCACGGGTAGGCGAGGGGGAGCGACATCCCGGCGACCGAGACCCGGACCGGCTTCAGCTCGAAGAGGAGGAGAGCCCCGAACAGCGGGCCGAGAACGAGCGCGATGCGGACGAGGCGGCGCCGGGCCTCCGCCAGGACCGAGAGGATCCGGTCGAGGTCGCCCATCAGCCAACCGGCCACCCCTTTCCCCGCCGCCCGAGGGGGCTGGCGGGAACGCGCGGTCGGTCCGGGTTCGTACCTCCGTCGCGCATGCCGGCCGCGGGACGGAGCCTAGTGCGACGGGCCGGAGGCGCTCGGTACGCTCTTCGCGTTCGCCTGCTCGGTCTGGATCTCCCGCTCGACCTCCATCCGCCCCTTCTTGAACTCCCCCATGGAGCGGCCGAGGCTGTGCGCGAGCTGGGGAATCTTGCTCGAGCCGTAGAACAGGATCCCCGCCACCACGGCGATGATCAGCCAGTCGTCGATCGAGTCGAACACGTCCTTCCCCCGGGGGCTCACCGGGGGTCGGTCGATATGGCGTTCGTACGGTAGGACCGAACGAATACCGACGGTCCGTACCCGACGGAGATAAAGGCCCTCAGGCCGCCTCGACGAGAATCGTCTCGGCCCCGGAGGCGACCGCCCGGTCGATCGCGACCTCGGCGAGCAGCGTGAGGCAGCCGGCCCCCCGCTGCAGGAGGTGGGTCGCGAGCGGCGGCGAGGGCGACGGCGCGCGCTTTCGGGCGCCGCGCGCGGGCTCGGCGAGCCCGATCCCGATCTGCCGGCTCTGGTAGTAGACGTCGCACGAGCGGTCGAGCGACGGGTGCATCAGTGCCTCCACGACCGCCTTCAGGTGCGCCTTCGTCTCGGGCAGCCGGGCCTGCAGCGTCTCGCGGGCCGCCCCCGACAGGCGCGCGCCCTCGTCGTTCAGCGCCCCGAGCGCCTCGCGGTAGAGCTCCGCGAGCTCCTCGAGCGCGTGGACGACGACGCGCCACTCGAGCAGCTGGCGCGGGTCCGGGCTGCCGATGCGGCGGGCGAGCGACCAGTCGCGGCTCGCGAGGAACAGCTGGCGGACGAGGAGCGCGAGGACCTTGCTCGCCTCCTCCTCGAGCGTCGAGAGTCGGCGGCTGCGCGCGCGTCGCTGGAGGACGTCCTCCATCTCCTCGAGGAACGCGACCAGGATCATCTTCATGCGCTGGACGAGCTGCGGCAGCCCGTACTTCGACGGGTCGATGAAATTCTGGAGGACCATGCGGTTCGACTCCTGGGCGACCACCGACACGCCGAGGAGCCCACGGGCCGCCTGGAGGACCTCCTCGACCCGTTCGGCCGCGAGCGGGACGTCCGTCCGCACCTCGATCGCGTCGTGTCCGACGCGGTAGGCCCCGACGATGAGGCGCTCGAGCACGCCCGGCGTGTCGAACGCGCGGGCCTGGACGAGGAACGGGGCGGCCGCGGAGTTGACGCCGGGCATCGGCGCCGGCTTCAAGTAGAGGGTGCCGTCGTCGTTCTGGTCGAACACGATGAGGTCGCCCGGTCGCAGGTTCATCGCCTCGGCCCACGGTTTCGGGAGCGTGACCGCGATCGACGAGTGTCCGGCCTTCAGTACGCGCCGCTCTCTGTTCGGGGTCCCCCACGCCATCCGACCGCTCCAAACCTACTAC
The DNA here is from genome assembly GCA_030042815.1 of Thermoplasmata archaeon. Classification (GTDB taxonomy): domain Archaea; phylum Thermoplasmatota; class Thermoplasmata; order Lutacidiplasmatales; family UBA184; genus Lutacidiplasma. The sequence continues at coordinate 2,249 of JASHYY010000095.1, forward strand.
GAGGTCCGTAGCTTATACGAGACCCCCCATTTGAGGCTTCCGACCGCGTCCGACGCGGTCGCCCGCCCGCGCTAGCTCTTCGGCGGCGACCCGGGCATCGGGGCGTCCGGGGCGGGCGGGGCCTCCCCGGGAGGGAACGGCTCGGGGTAACCGAGCCGCTCGGGCGGCATCTCGAACTCGGAGCCTTTGCGGCGCCCGACCACGAACCCGAGGACGAGCGCGACGACGACGAGCGAGACGATCACGCCGCTGATGATGAAGACCCCCGCGCCCGGTCCGGTCGAGGCCGCGGAGACCGTGAGGTTCGACGGAAGGCTGATCCCGAAGGCGATGAACCCGTACATCCCGCTCTGGAAGTGGCCGGGCTCGGTGCAGACGAACTCGTACCACCCGGGTCCCGGCGAGACGAACGACCCGGTGAACGTCCCGGTGCCGGTCGCGTTGACGTTGAACAGGTAACCGTACGTCGAGAACAGCTGGTCGATGTCGGCCGAGGCCGGGATCACCCAGCCCTCGCGGTCCAGGATGGAGAAGGTGTGGGCGAGGACGTCGGCGTCCGTGAACGTGACGCTGATCGTCGTGTTCGTCGGAAGGTCCTCGTACGTCGGTTGGATGAACTTGTAGGGCGCGGTCGCCGTCACGGCGAGGCTCGACGACGCGTCGACCTCGACGCCCTGGGCGCGCACGGGAGCGCTCTCCGCGAGGAGCGCGAGCCCTCCGCCGACCAGCACGAGAGCGATCGCTACCGCCACGACGCGCGTCCGATGCCGACCTGTCGACATGCCACCCCGAGCTCGACCGACCGCGGGACGGGGCGTGCGGTTCAAAGCCCCTCCGTACGTACCGTCGCGCGGCGCGGGCGGTCGGCGATCGGCCCTGCGGTACGTACGAGGGGAATATGTAGCCCGGCACACCCCTCCCGGCCGTGGCGGCGGCGGGTGCGTTCGCGGGCCTCCGCGACGGTCCGGCGGCCGCGCTGGCGCGTTCGGTCGGTGGCGTCCTCGCCTCGGGACCGACGAACCTCGAGCAGACGAACGCGCTCGTCTGGATCCTCGTGGCGATCAGCGCCGCGGGCGCGATCGTGACGTTCGCGTTCCTCGCCTACGCGATCATCAAGTTCCGGGACCCGAAGGTGAAAGGGCGGCGGTATGGTTAACAGGTTCGAGGTCGCGTGGACCCTCGTCGTGGTCGGCCTCCTCGCGGGGGTCGCGGCGTACTCGACCGTCCTGCTCTACCATCTCGACGAGCTGCCGTCCGACCCGACCGAATACGTTGACGTCATCGGGCACCAGTGGTACTGGGAGTTCTGCTACCCGGTCAACGACACCTGCTTCAACTCCTCCTACGACGCGGCGACCAACACCGTCAGCGGAGGGGCGCTCTGGGCGACCCCCGGCGCCGTCGTCCAGGTGAACGTCACCGGCGCCGACGTCATCCACTCGTTCAATATCCCCGCCCTCGGCGTCCGGATCGACGCCATCCCCGGCCGGATGAACTACTTCGCGTTCACCGTGCCGAACGCGGCGCCGGGTACCGAATACCTGATCCAGTGCACCGAGTTCTGCGGCGAGTTCCACGGAACGATGCGCTCGTTCCTGGTCCTGACCTGAACCGGGTTCGGCTCCCGAGCGCCGCTGCGGTCTTTCTCGGGGGAGACCGCCCGGCGGGCCGCCGCGCCCGCCCCGGTCAGTAGTGGCCGCCGCCGTGGCCCCCCGGTCGGCGGGGAAACCGGCCGGTGAACGACGCGACGAGGGCGAGGACGACCCCGAGCCCGAGCAGGGCGGCGGACCCGACCAGGATCCACCCCTCCACGATCGCGGTGCTCGGGGGAGGCGCAACCGCCGGCACGGGGACCCCGACGTAGAGGAACCCGTCCATCCCGTCCGCGAAGTGCCCGGGGATCTCGCAGATGTACTGGTAGACCCCGGGGGCCTTCACCGTGAAGTTCGCCCAGACGGAGAGCCCGGCTCCGGACGGCACGTTCACCGACACGAGCGGCGGGTGCTGCTGGAAGTACGTCGTGAAGTTCCCCGGAGAGAGCGTCACGTTCGACTGGGCAGCGAGCGTGAACGTGTGCGAGAGGTCGCCGAGGTTCGTCACGAGCACGTCGACCGCCTCCGGGTAGTGCGCGGGGGTCGCGGACAGCACGTCCGGGGTGAAGCCGGGCGTGTTGGTGGTGTTCTCGGAGAGGGCGAGGCCGGGGCCGACGAACGACACGTTGAGGAAGCCGTCCATGCCCGCCTGGAACTGGTACGGAACGACGGAGACGAACTCGAACGACGAGCCCGCGTCCGAAGCGTTGAGCGTGAAGTTCGCCCATCCCGTCGCGCCCGGGGCGAGCGAGACGTTCGCGAGCGAGCCGTTGGTCCGGAAGAACGAGTAGACCTCGGCGGGGGAGAGCGTCGGGGCCAGGGTTGCGTCCGGCTTTGCCGAGAGCGTGAACGTGTGGTCGAAGGCCCCGACGTTCGCGAGGCGGATCGATACCGAGCTGCTCGCCGGTGCCGAGAGATAGCGGGGCTGGAACGACGGGGTGTCCGTCAGGTTGACCCCGAAAGAGACGTTGGTCGCCAGGGGACGCGCGACCCCGACCTCGGGCATCGCCGGGATCCGGCCGAGCGCCGCGACGGAGGGGAGGCCGACGGTCGCGAGCACGAGGCCGGCGACGAGGAGCGCGAGGGGCCGTCCCCGGACCCGGGGCCGTCGTGCCGTCGGCGTCTCGCTCACGGAAGCCCCTGACGGCGATGCGACCTGGGGCGCGTTGATATGCGTACTGTACGAATCGGGAGACCGCCGCGCCCGAGGGCGGCCGGGGGGTCTACCGGAATGCCGTCGGACGCTCCGACGGGATCGGCTCGAGCGCCGACGGCCCTCGGACCGGCGCCGGCGCGGCCCCGACGTCCTCGTCGCCGCGGCGCGCGACCCACGGGGCGAATGCGCCCCCGTGGTAGAACCGCCAGCAGAGGTAGGCGACCTCGACCGCCATCACGACCGCCATGGCCGACCCGAAGAGGAGGTCGGCGAGGAGTGCGCCGCCGGTGGCGGCGACCCCGAACCCGGCGACCGCCATCGCGAGGAACGCTCCGGCGAGGCCGAAGAGGACCCGGACCTCCTCCGGACGCACGCGGCCCCGGGCGAGCGCGCGGACGACGAACACGAAGACCGCGACCATGAGCGCCCCCATCGCCGCGCCGCCCACCGTCGGCACGGCCGTGACCCACGGGGCGAGGACCGTCGCGCCGACGAGCGCGACGAGGGCGGTGCGCTCGGTCGGCGCGAGCGGGGCCCAGAGGACGAGGGCGGTCATCACCCCGGCCATCGACCAGAAGAACCAGACCGAGGAGAGCCCGAGCGTCACGACCGCGACCGGCGGCGGAGGGGCCGGCGCGCTCCCGTAGGCGAAGAGGACCCCCATCAGGACCTCCGAGCCGGTCGTCACGACGCTGATCCCGACCGGCCAGAGCCAGCCGCGCAGGTCGACCCGGCGGTCCCGGAAGAGGATGAGCCCGACGAACCAGATGCCCGCGGGGAACATCATCATGAAATTGAACGCGAGGAGGACCCAGGTCCACGCGGCCGCCCCGTCCGGGTTGAGGAAGACGAAGACCAGCGAGAGCAGGAGGACGCTCCCGCCGAGCAGGACCGAGAGCGCGAGAACCATCTGGGTGACGAGCGGGGGACGGCCGTCGGCCGGGAGCACCTTGCCGAAGAGGAAGATCGTGACCCCGATCATCGAGACCGCGACGACCACGTAGGAGAGGAGCGCCCCGTTCGCGGGGATCGGCGGCAGCGGCAGGCCCATCGCGGTCGGTCGGACCGGGCCGCCTTTCTTATCTCCCCGGTTCCGACCGGGCGCCCCGGGACGGGCGCCGCCCTACCGGGCGGTTCGCGCGCCGCGACCGACCGGCTCCTCGATCCGCCGGAGGAGCTGGGTCGTCACCTCGAGGAGCGGGTGGTGGGACGACCGGTCGATCTCGATGTCGTCCACGCTCCGCAGGTGGTGCTCCTTCGCCACGCGCTCGAACCCGGTCTCCTTCGGGGCGAACTCGTCGGGCCGGTCGCACGTCAGGATGAACGCCTGGAGCTGGGCGAGCCCCATCTCGCGGGCGGCGAGCGCCCGGTGGTGACCGTCGACCAGGATCCAGGACTCCCCCTTGCGCAGCACGAGGACCGGCTCGGCGAACCCGCGCTCGAGCTCGTAGCGCCGGCCCTCGAGCTCGTCCTCGTAAACCTTCCACTGGGTCGGGGTCAGGCGGTCGATCGGGACGAGCCCCCGGTGGAACGAGAACGGGAACCCGTAGCGCTCGGCGAGCAGGTGCTTCAGCGTGTCCGCCTTCGCCGGGGACGCGCGCTCGAAATGGGAACGGACGACGTCGAGGTTCGCGAGGAGGCCGCAGAGCCGGCCCTGCTCGTCGATGATCGGGAGGTCGCGCAGCCCGAACCGGAACATAATCCGTGCCGCGTCGTCGAGGCTGGTGTCGGGGTAGGCGGTGTACGTCCCCGACCGGATGATCTTGGAGAGCGGGGTCGCCGCCTCGGAGGCATGGCGCAGGAGCTCCTTTGCGCTCACGAACCCGACCAGGCGCCCGCGGAGGTCGGTCACGGGCAGGCCGTGGTGGCGGCTCCGCATGAGCCGCTCGATCGCCTGGCCGACGGTCGCGTTCTCCGGGAGGTGCTCCACCTCGAGCACCATGTAGTCGCGGACCCGGGGGGCCATCAGTCCCGCGGGGCGTGCTCGTCGCGCAGGTAGGCCGTCAGGATGTGGCAGACGATGAGGTGGGCGTCCTCGGTGTGCTGCATGCTGTTCGACGGGACGACCAGTGCGACGTCCACGAGGTCCTTGAGCTTCCCTCCGCCCATCCCGGTGAGGCCGACGGTCGAGAGGCCCATCGCGCGGGCCGTCGTCACCGCCTCGAGGACGTTCGGGGAGTTGCCGCTGCCCGAGATCCCGACCACGACGTCGCCCTTCTCCCCGAGCGCGCGCAGCTGCCCGGCGAAGACCTCGGCGTAGCTCACGTCGTTCGCCCACGCCATCACGCCCGGGACGTTGTCGTTGAGCGCGATGCAGCGGAACCGCTGGCCGGGGCCGTGGGGCTTCGTCCCCCCCGCGACCTTCGCGATGTCGGTCACGAAGTGCGAGGCGGTCGCGGCGCTCCCGCCGTTCCCGAAGAAGAAGATCGTGCGGTCGGCCGAGCGCGCCCGAAGGAAGAGCGCGGCGATCCGCTCGATCGCGGAGGTGAGGTACGGGGCCTCGAGCGTGGCCCGGGTCTCGCGGACGTAGCTGTCGACGTACGGTGCGAGGGTCCCGAGGTCGGTCATCGTCCCACGAACAGGATCCGCGAGCCCTCGGGCGTGATCCGCACCGGCAGGCGCTCCATCGGCGACAGGGCGTCCGCTATTTGACGGCTGCGTTCGGGCGGGTGCAGGAACAGGAGGAACCCGCCCCCGCCGGCGCCGGTGATCTTCCCGCCCCAGGCTCCGGCCTCCCGCGCGCGGGCGTACGAGCGGTCGATGTCGCTGCTCGAGATCCCGTCCGACAGTCCGCGCTTGAGCCGCCAGCCCTCGTCCAGGACCGCGCCGAGACCCTCCCAGTCGCGTCGGACGATCGCCGAGCGCGCGGTCCCCGCGAGCTCTCGCATCCGGCCGAGAGCGTCCCGGTTCGTCTCCGTCCGCGAGCTCTGCTGCCTCAGGATCCCTTCCGCGCGCCGCGTGATCCCGGTGTAGAAGAGCGAGATCCGGTCGCTCAGCGCCTCCCGGTCGACCGCCGCGAGCGGGATCGGCGAGACCCGCACGGAGTCGTCCGGCTGGAACTCGAAGTACTGGACGCCGCCGAACGCGGCGATGTACTGGTCCTGCCGGCCGACGGTCCCGCCGACCCGGTCGATCTCGATCCGGCACGCCTCCTCGGCGAGCTGGGCCGGGTCGCGCAGGAGCCCGCGGTGGGCGTAGAGCGCGTTGAGCAGGCCGACCGTGAAGGTCGACGAGGAGCCGAGCCCGGTGCCCTCCGACGGGATGTCGGCGATCGTGTGGATCTCGAGCGCCTCCGTGACCCCGACCTCGCGCAGCGCCTCCCGCACGAGCGGATGCTGGAGGTCCTCGAGCCGGTCGACGTTCTCGGTGCGCGAGTACGCGACCCGGATCGACCGGTCGAACTTGTCGTTGACCAGGACATGGACGTACCGGTCGATCGCCGCGCTCGTCACGGCCCCGCCGCCGTACGTGCGGTAGTACGACGGGAGGTCGGTACCGCCGCCGGCGAAGCTGATGCGCAGCGGCGTTCGCGTGATGATCATCCGGTCCCGAGCTCGCCTGCGAACTCTTATCGGTTGTGCTCGGGAGGGGTCGGGTCGGGCGCCGGCGGTCCGCCCGGCGAGCGGCTCGCCTTGGCCGACCAGCGGGCGCGTCGCCCGTAGAACGATTGGGTGAGGAGGCCGAGCGACTCGATCGGGGCGAGCCCGGGCAGCGACTTCGCGAACGCCGGGGCCCGGCGGTCGAGGAGGATGGCGATCCCCCGGTCGTTCTCCGAACGGATCATCCGGCCGCACGCCTGCAGGATGGCGCGCTGCGCGGGCGCCTCGACGGTGTACTCCCAGCCCTTACCGGTCGTCGTGTCGAGGAACCGTCGGAGCGCCTCGCGCTTCGCGGTCGGGCGCGGGTACGGGATCCCGACCAGGACGACCGCCTCGAGTTCCTCGTCCGGGTAGTCGATCCCCTCCGAGAGCCGGCCGCCGGCGACCCCGAGCAGGATCGTCCCCTCGGGGTCCTTCTTCCATCCCTCGATCGAGCGCCAGAGGTCGCCCATCGGCACCTTGCTGTACTCGATGAAGACGTTCCCGGGGAGCTGCGACTGGAGCCCCGACTCGAGGACCCGCTGCATCAGGTCGAAGCTCGGGAAGAAGACCGCCGTCTTCACCGGCAGGGTCTGGAGGACCTCGACCAGGCGGTCGGCGAGCCGGGCGACCGCGTGCGGGTCCTGCTTCAGCTCCTCGAAGCGGGTCGTCACGGTCGGGTCGTAGAGGAAGCGCCGGTTCTCCGGCGGGAAGTGCGACGGGACGTCGAGGAGCCGTGCCTTCGGTCCGAGTCCGAGGGAGTCCCGGTACTCCTCGAGCGGGGCGAGCGTCCCGGAGAGGTGCACCGAAAGGTGCGTGTCCAGGATCGGTCGGGCCGGGCCCGACGCGTCCAGGGCGAACGCCTCGAGCGCCGGCCGCGGCAGCCGGGTCGCGACCTTGACGTACGCCGGCGGCTCGAGCTGGGGCCAGGAGAGCAGCGTGAGCGCCACCGTGTGGACCCACGAGCGCGGCAAGCGCCGCTCGCGCCGGCGCTCGTCCCGGAGGTTCTCCCCCCAGGTGGCGAGCGCGCCGAGCCAGGTGTCGAGCCGGTGGGAGGTCCCTCCGAGGGCCGTGAGGAGCGCGTCCTCGAAGACGGACGGAGGGAGGACCGCGTCGTCGTCCCGGGCCAGCGCGTGGATCAGCTCCTCGACCGCGGCGCCGACCAGGTCGAGGAAGCGGCTCGCGCTCGGACCGTCCGGAAGCTGGAAGTCCCCGCGCTCCTGCACCTCCGCCCGGGCGCGGCGGACCGACTCCTGCGGCAAGGCGACCGTGGCGAGGTCGCGCAGGTGGTTCGGAAGGTTGTGCGCCTCATCGATGACGAGGTCGATCCGCTCCGGACCGACCCCCATCCACTGGAAGAGGGACCGTCGGATGTGGGGGTGGAAGAAGAACGCGTACGGCGCCGTGATGATCCGCGACCGCGGCACGAGCTTCTTCGCGAGCTCGTAGGCGCAGAGGTTCTCCTCCCGGCAGAACGCCTCGAACTCGTGCGGAGCCGGGAGCTTCGCCGCGAACCGCTCGCTGAGGCCGTCCAGGTCGGCCTGGAGGACGCGCGCGTAGTACGGACAGCCGTCGAGGTCGGTGAGGTCGATCTCCCCCCCTTCGGGCAGCTCGGGGGTCGGGGCGAGCGGAACCTCGCCCTGCATCGCCCGCTCGGTCGCCCGCTTGCGGTCCGCGCACAGCTTCCCGTGCTCCTCGGCGGTCGCCCCCTTGACCTCGGCGACGTTCTCGAGCAGGAAGCAGCGGCGCGCGCGGCCCTGGAGGCCGATCGCGAGCAGCGGGTGTTCGAGCCGGTGGGCGATCGTCCGGGCCTCCTGGAGGACCTGGACCTCCTGCGAGTGCGTGCGGACGAGGTAGAGGATCTTGTGGTCGGCGGCCTCGGCGTGCTCGAGGAGCGGGGCCAGAACGGCGACCGTCTTGCCGCTGCCCGTCGGTGCGTTGACGAGGAGGCTGCCGCCGGTCTGCGCGAGGTCGGTGACCTCGCGCAGGATCGCGTCCTGCCCCGGCCGCACGCGGTACGGGAAGAGCAGGGGAACTGAGGGGGTCGTGCTCGCGGTCGGCGTAGACGGCGCTCCGCGGGTCCCGAGCGGGCGTTCGGGGTTTTAAGCTGCGCCTTGACTGGAACGAGGGCCATGCCGTCAGGGGCCTTCCGGACGGACCGGATCGACCGGGCCGGTAAGGGTCCAGAAGCCCCCGGGAAGCCCGGACCGACGACGGCTTCCGCAGACCCCGGTCGACCTTGCGGGGCGGCCGAGTTATACGGCCTTTTGCCGCTTCTCCGGGGGTCCTTGCCGAGATTCCGGCCCGGGAGCCACGGCGGGAGTCCACGGGCTAGCTTCATGGCCCGTGCCCCGGTGGACCCTACCCTCCCGTGTCCGGCGCACCGGCGGCGACCGCATTCGACGCGAACCGCGTCGGTGGGGGTCGCGATCCGTTCCTCGCCCGGTACGGAAAGTTCCTCCTGGTCGGGCTGACCGGCGTGGTCGTGAACCTGATCGTGTTCACGGTCACGCTGGACGCGATCTCCCCCCGGCCGACCTACGACCTCTACGCGAACCTCTGGAAGTTCGCGTCGACCTCGTCGTCGAACCCGGTCGACAACCTGGTCGCGAGCGCCGTCGCCTTCGCGGTGGCCACGCTCTGGAACTTCGCCCTCAACAACCTCTGGACGTTCCGTTCGACGGTCGGCCACCGCTACCGGCTCTCGCACCGCGTGGGACTGTACTACGGGGTCTCGCTCGGGTCGCTCGCCGTCAACGAGGTGATCCTGTTCGTCGCGAGCCTGTACATCGCCCCGCTGATCGGCCAGGCGATCGGGATCGTCGCGGGCAGCGTTGTCGGGTTCGTAGGGAACCGCCGGTACACCTTTGCGGAAGCGACCGCCCCGCCGTAGACGCCGTCCCGAAGACTAGCCGTACTGGTATCGTACCCCGTAGTGGCCCCGGGGCAGCGTCCAGGTAACGGAACCCTGGTCGCAGGCGATCGAGCAGGCCCCGCACTCGACGCAGTCCTCGTAGCGGAAGACGAGGCGGCCCTCGATCCGCTCGTAGCACTTCGCCGGACAGACGAAGGTGCAGAACGAGTGGGGGCATGGGGCGCAGATCTCGGGCTTTACCGTGATGTGGGCGTGGTCCTTCGAGTCGGTGACGTAGCGCAGCGTGCCGAGCCGCCGCTTGATCTCGATGAACTCCACCGGGGGCGCGGCGGCGCCGTTCGATCCTTCCATTGACGAGTCCTCCTTCTACCGGGGCAGCTTCGCGAGGATCGCGAGGTCCGCCCGGACCGCTTCGACGCTCGCGCGGAACGCGGTGCGCTCGGCGGGCGTCAGTTCGACCTCGACCACGCGCTCGACCCCCTGGCGGCCGAGCACGACCGGGACGCCCACGTAGACGTCCTTCTCCCCGAACGCGCCGTCCAGGTGGGCGCTGACCGGCAGCAGCCGGTGCTCGTCGTGCGCGATCGCGCGGACGAGCTCGGCCTGGCTCGCGGTCGGCGCGTAGAACGCGCTCCCCGTTTTCAGCAGGTTCACGATCTCGCCGCCGCCCTGCTTCGCCCGGTCGACGAGCGCGGCGAGGCGGTCCGGCGGCAGGAGCTTCGCCAGCGGGACCCCGGAGACGCTCGTGAGCGAGAGGATCGGCACCATCGTGTCGCCGTGCGTGCCGAGGACGAAGCCGGTCACGTCCTTCGGCGCGACGTGCAGCGCCTCGGCGACGAACGTGCGGAACCGGGCCGTGTCGAGCGTCCCGGACTCGCCGAAGACCCTCGCCGGCGGCAGCCGGCTCACGTCCCGAAAGTAGTAGGTCATCACGTCGACCGGGTTCGTGACGACGACGCAGACGGATTCCGGCGCCTTCGCGCGGACCGCCTCCGCGTGGCCCCGGACGATCGCGGCGTTCTTCTCGAGGAGGTCGGAGCGGCTCATTCCCGGCTTCCGGGCGAGCCCGGCGGTCTCGACGACCACGTCCGCGCCGGCGATCGCGTCCAGCGAGGTCGAGCCCGAGACGCGCGTCGAGAAACCCAGGATCGGGGCCGACTCCTGGATGTCGAGCGCCTTGCCCTGCGGCAGGCCGTCGATGATGTCGACGAGCACGACCTCGCGCGCGAGGTCCGACTCCGCGAGGCGCTGGGCGAGCGACCCACCGATGTTCCCCGCTCCGAGCACCACGATCTTCGCGAGCCCCGTCATCGATGACCGTCCCGGGGTCACCCACCTCTCCTTCGGCTTAAAAGTCAGCGGCCGCGGAGGCCGTACCAACCCCCCTCCTCGGCTCGGCCGAAAGGTTGATTCCCGTCAGTCACCGTGGCGGCGCGATGGTCGACGTCGACTCGGTCCTGGCCAGCGTGCAGGAGCGGGACAAGTGGCGCCGACGCATGGAGCTGCTCGAGCGATCGCTCGACGAGGTCCGCGGCCGCCGCCGCCGCCTCGAAACGCGGCTGCGGCGGATCAAGAAGGAGCTCGCGCGGGTCCGCATCACGACGGACGCCGTCCTCGACCTTGCCCGCCGATCCCTGCCGCCGGAGGTGACCGGTGCCCCGCGGAGCGCCCCTATCCGATAGGCATCAGTCGCTGGTCCAGACCCAGCGCGAGGTACAGGCCGAGCTGGCCCACCTGCGCCGGGAGGAGGACTACCTCCTCCTCAAGGTCCGCCAGGCGCGCGAGCAGGTCCGCTACTACGAGGGCCTCCTCACCCTGCTCCGGCGGGACTGGGGGAAGACCCCCGGCCTTTCCGAACTCGTCCGCAAGATCGGCTGAACGGCGGCCGCCGTGAACGTTGTCGTGGTCGGGGCGGGCGCCGTCGGGAGCCTCTTCGGGGCCCGCCTCGCCCGGGCCGGCCATTCCGTGACCCTCGTCGGCCGCGCCGACCACGTCGCGGCCGTGGTCCGTTCCGGGCTGCGGGTCGTCGACCACGGCGAAGAGGTCGTTCGGGTCGACGCGGTGACGGCGCTCGCCGCGGGCGCGCGGTGCGAGACCGCACTCCTCACCGTGAAGACGTTCGACCTCGCCCGCGTCGCCAGCGGTCTCGCCCGGGCCGTGCCCCGGCCGGTGCCGACCCTGCTCACCCAGAACGGGCTCGGCGTCGAACCGCTCGCTTCGCGCGCGCTCGGGGAGGCCGGGTGGGCGAGGCCCGAGGAGTGGACGGTCCGAGCGGTCCACTCCGTCCCGGCGACGCTGGTCGGACCCGGGGTGGTGCGGGCGGCCGGCACGGGAGAAATCCTGCTGCCCGGGTCGGACGCGGCGAGCCCGCACGCCGCCGCGTTCGCCGAGCTGCTCGGGAGCGCGGGGTTCGCCGTCCGACGTGTGCCCGAGTTCGACCGCGAGGTCTGGCGGAAAGTACTCGTCAACGCCGCCATCAACCCGCTGACCGCCGTCCGCGGGGTGGAGAACGGCCGGCTGCTCGAGGAGCCGCTGCGCGGGGAGGCGGTCGCGCTGCTCCGGGAAGCGCTGCTCGCCGCGCGCGCGGAGGGGTATGATTTCGGCGAAGAGGAAGCGGTCGCCGCGTTCGAGCAGGTCGCCCGGGCGACGGCCGCGAACCGCTCGAGCATGCTCCAGGACCTCGACCGCGGGCGCCCGACCGAGGTCGACGCGATCTCGGGCGCGCTCGTCGCCGTCGCGGCCGCCCACGCCATCGACCTTCCCCGGACCCGCGCGATCGCCGCGGAGGTCCGCGCGCGGGCCCGGGCCGGTGCCGGGCGGGCACAACCGTCTTAGCGCCGGGACCCTCGCCCCCGGCGATGGCCGCGAAGCGGGGGGTCGGGGACGCACCGGTCCGAGGGCGCCGGGTCCTCGTCCGGGTCGACTTCAACGTGCCCCAGGGGCCGAACGGGCAGGTCGCCGACGACCGGCGGATCGTGGAGGCGCTCCCGACGCTGAACCACCTGCGCGCGGCGGGAGCCCGGGCGATCCTCCTCTCCCACCTCGGCCGTCCGGGCGGCCACCGCGACCCGACGCTCACGCTCCGGCCCGTCGTCCACCGCCTGAGCGCGCTGCTCGGTCAACCGGTCCCGCTCGCGGACGACATCGTCGGAGTGCACGCGATCGAGCAGGCCGCCCGGCTCGAGAACGGCCAGTTCCTCATGCTCGAGAACCTGCGCTTCCACCCGGGGGAGGAGGCGAACGACCCGGGGTTCGCCGCCCAGCTCGCCCAGCTCGGCGAGCTGTTCGTCGAGGACGCGTTCGGCACCGTGCACCGGGCGCATGCGTCGACGGTGGGTGTGCCGAAGCGGCTCCCGTCGTTCGCGGGGTTCCTGGTCGACCGGGAGGTGCGGGAGCTCTCGCGCCTCACCGAGTCGCCCGAGCGACCCTACGCGGTCCTCGTCGGCGGGGCGAAGGTCGAGGACAAGCTGCCGCTGCTCCGAAGCTTCCTCGGCCGGGCGGAGGCCCTTCTGATCGGAGGGGCCCTCGCGTTCCCGTTTCTGAAGGCCCGCGGCGCGTCGCTCGGGGCGACCCCGGTACCCTCTGGCCTCGGCCCGGCGGTGAACGAGTTCCTCGAGCGCGCCGAGTCGTCCGGAACCGAGGTCGTGCTCCCGACGGACCTGGTCGTCGACCGGGGCGGCGCCCCCGGGGCGGAGACCCACCCTGCGGCGAACCTGCCGAGCGACGCGAGCGCCCAGGACATCGGACCCGAGACCCGGGAGCGGTTCTCGCGCCGGCTCGCCGGGGCCCGCACCGTCTTCTGGAACGGCCCGCTCGGCCGCGCCGAGGACTCGCGGTTCCGCGAGGGGACGCGCGAGGTGCTCTCCCGGCTCGCCGGGACCCCGGGCTACCGTGTTGCCGCGGGCGGCGACTCGGCCCGGATCGCCGAGGACCTCGGCGTCACGGGAAGCTTCCAGTTCATTTCGACCGGCGGCGGCGCCGCGCTCGAGTTCGTCCAGGGCCTCGAGCTCCCCGGCCTCGCCGTGCTGCCGGACGCGTAGTCCCGCCCCCGAGGGGCGGCGGCGCGGCGTCCGGGTCGAGGGTCTCGGCCAGGTAGCGGAGGTACCCCGGCGCGACCCGCGGGACGTCGACCTCGATCAGCTCGGGCACGTCGTACGGATGGGCGGCGCCGAGGAACCGAAACAGCCCCCCGACGCGCTTCGGCACCGTCTTGAACACGACGAGCGTCTCGCCGGCCGACTCGACCCGGCCCCTCCACCAGTACCGGGCCTCGATCGGCACGAGATGCGCGCACGCCGCGAGCCGCCGGGACAGCGCGGACTCCGCCGCGCGGCGGGCCGCGTCGGCCGACGGGTACGTCGTGAGCACGAGGCGCATCGGGCCCCGCGCCTCGACCGGGTCGAGCGGGTACGGGCTCACGCCCCGGCCCCCTCGAGGACCCGGGTCCCGTCCAGGAAGTCGAGGGAGACGAGACCGAGCGTCGCGAGGTCGACGACCGCCGCGCGGGCCGGGACGGGCGAGATGTTGCGCATCCGCTGGTACTCGGTCTCCGACTGCCAGGTCGAGGCGTTGAGGAGCAGGACGCCACGGTACCGGTCGACCCCGTAGGTGTGGGCGTGGCCGGTGACGAGGATGTCCGGCGCCGGGTCGATGACGAGGCCGTCCTGCGGCAGCGGCGCGAGCGGAGTCCGGTCCCCGTAAATCGGGGCGAGATGGCGCATCTGCAGCATCCGCTTCATCACCTCGGTCGGCTTCGCATACGAGGCGCCGGGGATCGCGGGGATCAGGTCGTCGAAGCTGCGTCCGTGGTACGCCTCGACCACGACCCCCTCGAGGGCGAACGTGGACGGGTTCGCGAGCACGCGAACGTTCGGCGGGATCGCCTGCGTGAGGGCGAGCGGGAGCCGCGGCTGCGGCTCGGCGGGACAGACGGCGTCGTGGTTGCCGGGGATCGCGACGATCGCGAGCCGCTCCGGGAGCTCGGCGAGGCGGCGGCCCAGCTCGGCGTACTGCTCCACGACGTCCGTGATCGCGAGGTCGCGCTCCTGGCGCGGGTAGACGCCGATCCCGTCCACGAGGTCCCCCGCGATGACGACGTAGTCGATCGACGCGGCGAGGTCGGGGAGCGGCCCGCGGCCGCGGAGGAATTCGGCGAGCGCCGCCCACGACTCGGAGAGGAACGAGCGGCTGCCGACGTGGAGGTCGGAGAGGAAGATCGCGCGGCGGGCCCGGGGGGCGCGCCCCGGCCGCCGGTCCGCGGGGACGTCGGGCCGCTCGACCCCGGCCGCGCGCGGGATCCGGCCCGGCTCCTTCGAGAACTCGAGGTGGACGCCGACGACCTCGTCCGGGAGGAACGGCACGCGCGCCCCGGGCGAGCCCCTCGGGACGAGGACCTCGAGCGACCCGGTCTCGTCGTCGAGCGTGACGATCAGGTGGTGGCGCTGCGGCGTCTCGCGGACCCCGCGCACCATCCCGAGGACGGAGGCGGTCCCCTCCGACGCGCGGAGGTCGTGGATCGGTCGGAGGTTCGGAAGGTGCGGGCGGCCGCGCAGGAGACGGGCGAGCGTCCGGAAGCGGGACTGGAAGAGCGCGGCGTACGCGTCGAGCGGCTGGCTCGC
>JASHYY010000096.1 GCA_030042815.1 Thermoplasmata archaeon
GGGGAGTGGCGGTCGACGGCCTTCCCGGAATGGAAGAAGAGCGCGGTCGACGCGGCGGCGGAGCCGAGGTAGACGATGAAGACTCCGGCGTCCGTGAAGTGAGCGTTCTGCCAGAGAAAGACCGGGAACGGTCCGTAGAAGATGTCGAAGCCCACGCTCATCACGAAGAGGGCTCCGAGGAACAGGTACTCCTTGCCGGGCAGTCGTTCCTTGGTCGGACGGGTCAGGTCGACGAGGCCGAGGACCCGCGAACGGAAGTGACGCAGTCGCTCGACCACGCCCCGGTGCAGATGAACGAGGTCGGAGACGCTGCGCCGGTCGACCCGGGTCGACGGCTCCTCGATCCAGGCCCAGGCGATGCCCGCCGAAACGAGCGCGAGGACCCCGGAGACGATCAAGAGGGCCGTCATGACCTGGATCGCGGGTTGATTGTACCCGACGACGAACAGCCAGACGAAGCCGAGCGCGAGCCCGGCCGTAGTCCCGAGCCCCGAGATGACCCCGAAGAGGCCGATGTCCTGCGGCCACCACCGCTTGTGCCGCGTTTCGAGCAGGAGCATCGTGCCGATCGGCGCGCTCGCCGCCGACGCGAGTCCTTCCACGACGTTGAGCCAGAAGTAGGTGATCAGGTCGTGGGCGAGCGCGATCAGAATGATCGTCACGCCCGTGGCGAAGAACGAGCCGACGAGGAAGAACTTCCGGTGGGCGATCCGGTCGGAGAGGTTCCCCCAGAGGATCGTGAACGGCACCTGGCTCATCGCGCTCGCGGCGATGATGATCGTGACGACGAAGGCGCTCGCACCGAAGTGCTGGAGCGCGAGCAGCGGGATGAGCGGCGTCGCGATCCCGTCGGAGATGGCGAGCGGCAGATACGACAGGAACCAGAGGTCGCTCGACGACGGCCGGACCACGGTGCGGGTCTTGATGTCGATCGACACGCGCCCGTACCCCGGTGGATAGCGGAAAGTCCGGGGTGGGACGATAAAGGATGGGTTCTTCTGGCAACGCGCGCGCCGTCCGGCGCGCCGGACGAGCTCGGCTCCGTCAGCTTTCGGGGACGCCGAGCTCCCGCAGCAGCGTGCGGTGCTCCGCGTCGGAGATCCACTCGACGCGCAAGTACTCGCGCAGGTACACGTCGGGGACCCCCAGGGCGCGCGCCTCGTTCACGACGAATCGGTACGCCTCCACTTCGGTCCACCGCTCGACGTAGCTGAGTCCGGGCGGCCAGAGGTCCGCGCCGTCCCGACGCTGGAGCACGTGGCAGAGCTCGTGGTAGATGTCCATGAACAGCATCAGCGGGGCGCTCGTTCGAAGATGCCCCTCCCCGATCACGATGCAGTCGGTCGTCGGCGAGATCACCGGAGCCCAGCCCCGGCGCGAACCCTTGGGCGTCTCGCGCGGAGAGACGTACATCCAGAGGTCCTGCGCCACCAGCTCGACCTCCGTCTCCGCAAAGAGCCGCGCGCGCGCGGCCCGCTCGGGAACGAGACGACGCGCGGTCGCCAGGCGGTCGAGGCCCGGGAACGGGCGCAGGATCGGATACCGACCGACCGGGACCTCCCGGTCGATCCGGAAGCCCGGCGGGTCGACCTCCTCCCCGACCACCTTCTTCACCGCGCTGCTCATCGTCGCGGGAGCATCCGCGAACGGAGATAAAGGCCGCTCGCGCGGGCCGTGCTCTCCTCCGCGGTACGACGCGGAAGCGGCCGACGGCCGCCGAACCCGTGCGCATCGGCCTCGAGCCTGCGCTCGCTTATAGGCGACGGTCCGGTGGACGCTCCGTGCCGTCGCGTCCGCCGTTCGAAGCGCTCTCGCTCGACTTCTGGTTCACTTCGCTGTACTACCCTCTGGGGGGCGAGTCGCCCTGGCGCGCCTCCCGGGTACGGGTGCTGCAGGAATTGCTGAGGCCCCGCGACGGCTCGGTCCTCTCGGCCCGTCGGGTCGGCGCCGCCATGGACGAGACCGGGTCCCGGCTCGCACGGACCGGCTGGGACCCGAACACGGTCTCGCCGGCGGCCCAGGTCGAAGCGTACGCGGAGACGCTGGACGCGCGGCTTGCGTTACCCGCGGCCGAAGCGGGCCGCCGTTTCTCGGACGCCGGGCTTCTCGAGCACCCACCTCAGGTCAACCCCGAAGTGGCGGAGCTCTTCGGGAAGCTCGCGGACCGCAGGGTCCCGGTGATCGCCATCACCAACACCTCGCGCCAGGAGTCGAGCTGGAAGGCGTTCCTCTCGACCCGTCCCGGGCTCGACTTCCGCCACATCGTCACGTCCTGCGAAGTGGGATCCTCGAAACCGGAGGTCCCGATCTTCCACGAAGCGGCCCGGCGGCTCGGCGTCCCGGTGCGACGGATCCTCCACGTCGGGGACCGCTGGGAGCTCGACATCCTGGGCGCCCGCGCGGCCGGGTGCGGGGCGGCGCTCTACCGGGGGCTGTGGGGAACCTATCCGCCGGGCTACTACGACGAGCTCGCCCCCCCGGTGCTCGACCCCGAGGTCGCCTGCCTCGACCATCTCGACGAGATCCTGGAGCGACAGCTCCTCGCCTGACCGGTACCCGCCGCGGTCGAGGAGGACCGGTCCGACAGCGCTTTTCTCTCGCGCCGTCTTCCGATGTCGTGCCGCGACGACCGCCCGATTTCGGCGAGCTCCCAGGGGTCCGGGTCGGCCAGGCCGAGACCGTCGAAGGGGAGAGTGGCGTCACGGTGGTCCTCTTCGAAGAGGCGGCCCCCGCCGTCGTCGACGTGCGCGGGGGCGCGTCCGCCACGTACGACACCGCCTCGCTCGCTCTGGACGCGACGTTCGGCCGTCGCTGGGCGATCTTTTTCTCCGGCGGATCGCTCTACGGGCTCGACGCGGCGCGGGGGGTCCGCACGCGCATTCTCGAGACGGGCGGCGGCCACCGCACGTTTCGCAATCCGAACGTCGTCGTCCCGATCTCGGGCGCCGCGCTCTTCGATTTGCCGGCGCGCCGGGCTGCCCTTCCCGATTATCTGCCGCTCGGCTACGAGGCCGCGCGGCGGGCCGCTCGCGGCCGGGTCGCGGTCGGGCGTGTCGGAGCCGGCGCCGGAGCGACCGTCGGAAAGTACCTCGGCCGCGACCGCGCGATGCGCGGGGGCCTCGGCACGGCGGCCGCGACGCTGCGAGGCGGGGGAGCGGTCGGGGTCCTGGTCGCGGTCAACGCCGCGGGCGCCGTACGAGACCCGGGCACGGGGCGGTGGGTCGCGGGGGCCCGGGGCCGCAGCGGGGGTCTCGTCCCCCCGACTTCCGGCGCGACGGGCCCGGGACCGGCGCTGCCGGGGACGACCCTCGGGGTGGTCGTCACGGACCTGGCGGTCGACCGAGGGACTCTGGCCCGCGTCGCGGCGATGGTCCATACGGGCCTCGCGAGCTCGATCGCCCCGTTCCACAGCTCGGTCGACGGCGACGTCGTGTTCGTCGTCTCGACCGAGCAACGGCGACCGCCCGCGGGCGAGGTCCGACCGGGCGAGACGGCCGATGCGCTGGGGACTCGGGCGGCCGCGCTCGCGGTCGAGGCGGTGCTTTCCGCCGTCCGCGCCTCGGCGTCGGAACCCTAACCGGCGGGTTTGCGCCGGAGCGGCGTCCCGCGGAGCCCCCGGATGAGGTCGGATTTCGTGACGATCCCCTCGAGCCCGCCCCGGCGAGCGACCAGGACCGCGGGGTAACGCCCCAGCAATCCCGGGAGGAGGTCGGCCGGGAAGCCGGCGTCCAGGACCGGGTAGGCGGGCTCGAGGACGTCCCGGACCCGCAGGCGATGGGCGTTCGTCTGCGCGAGGGCGCGCAGGAGCGACGACTCGGAGAGGGATCCGACGACCTTGCCGTCCTCGACCACCGGAAGCTGGGAGAATCCGCCGGAGTCCATCTTCTGCGCCGCGACCGTGAGCGAGGCCGACGGGTCGATCGTGGCGAGATCCCGGCTCATCAGCTCCGCCACGGTGAGCTTCGGGGCGGCCAGGCCCTCCTGGGCCTCGAGGTAGTTCAGGATCCGCTGGACGAGCTCGTACGACGGGCGGATCTGCCCCCGCTCGATCCGGGAGAGCGTCGCGTCGCTTCGGCCGACCGCCTTCGCGAGCTCCCCGAGGGGGATCCCGAGCGCGGCCCTCCGTCGGCGGATCTCCGTCAGCGTGTCCATGACCCGAGCCACCCGGGGGATGAGTTAAGGCGATTGGTAGGGGTGGTGAGAGGCGCCGCCGTGCACGAACCGGCGTCGGGCCTCCCGGAGGAGGGTCCGGTGGCCTTGCGAAAACTAAAGGAACCCCCCGACAATGGCTCCGTCTGGCCGACATGGAGTCTCCGCCCCGGCGGATCTCGTGGATCAGCCCGCCCCCCGAGATCTGCACCCTCTGCAAGGAGCCGCTCGGCGACCCGGCCGAGACGAGCTCGTGGAACGGCAACCCGGCGCATCGCGACTGCGTGCGCATCCACCTCCTGCAGCGGGACCCGGCGTTCCGGTCCGGGGAGGACAGCGAAGAGCCGAGCGAGGACCCGGGGGAAGGAATCGATGGGGTCCTTCCCCGAGACGACGATGAGGTCGACTTCGAGTGACTCGGCCGGGCGGTCCGGTCGGGTGCGGCCCTCCCGAGAGGGGGTAGGGTGTCGCTTCGCCGGCTTCGCAATAGCTAAAAAGCCCTAGTCAGTGGTAATCGGACCTCCCAAGGTCGAAAACGAGGGAACTGCATGCCGGAAGTTGTCGTCACGTGCGATTGGACGATGATGAGCAACCATCACGGGAAGGAGTTCCTGGGGTTCGGCACGACCACCCCGGCCTACGTCTTCCCGGAGGCGGTGTACCGTCGGCTCTTCTACCCCGTCATGAAGACCGACGAGCACGGCTTCCCCCTCCAGGCGCCGTACGGGATGCGGAAGATCGAGGCGTCCCTTATCGACGGCGGGTTCGATGCGCGGATCGTCCACCCGAGCTTCCTCGACCGGTACATGCCCGGGGAGGCGAAGGTCCTCCTGATCTCGGGCCACGACTACTTCGGCCTGAACCCGCCGAGCTCGACGTTCGGCGGTGTCATGCGCCGCGAACCGCTCAACTGTGTGAACTTCAAGCGGATGCTGACCCAGCCGGCGGTGGTGGAGGCCCGCCAGCGCGGACTGAAGATCATCGCGGGCGGTCCGTGCGCCTGGCAGCTCTCGCCGGCGACGCGGATGAAGCTCCCCTGGATCCAGGAGTTCCTCGACTCGTTCGGCGGGATCGACACCGTCGTCGAGGGGGAGAGCGACGTCTTCGTCCGCGAGATCGTCGGAAAGGCGCTGCGGGACGAGTTCCTTCCGCCGCACGTCGTCCTGGCGGCGAAGGAGGCGCCGAAGGTCGAGCAGATCTCGTCCATCAAGTACCCGAGCGTCAACGGTCTCGTCGAGATCGGTCGTGGCTGCTGCCGCGGCTGCTCGTTCTGCTCGGTCACCACGCGCCCGACCCGGTGGTACCCGCTCTCCAAGATCGAGGAGGAGCTCAAGATCAACGCCAAGATCGGGGTCCGCAAAGGGATCCTCCACTCGGACGACGTCTTCTTCTACGGCAGCCCGAACGTCATGCCGCACGAGGAGAAGCTCCTCCCGCTGCTCAAGCTGGCGAAACAGTACTACGAGCAGGTCGGCTGGAGCCATGTCGCGATCGCCTCGTTGATGACCAAGCCGAAGCTGCTCCCGAAGTGCGCCGAGGTGCTGCTGGACGAGCAGCAGAAGTGGTGGGGGGTCGAGGTCGGCGTCGAGACCGGCTCGCCCCGGATGATCACCGCCGCGATGCCCGGGAAGGTCGCGCCGTTCAAGGCGTCCCAGTGGCCCGAGCTGGTCGTCCAGGCGGCCGGGCTGATGAACGACAACCACGTCTACCCGGCGTGCACGTTCATCGTCGG
>JASHYY010000097.1 GCA_030042815.1 Thermoplasmata archaeon
TGATCTAAGCTCTCTGGATCGAGCTGTCGCGCGTCGAATCGTCGAGCGCTTGGAACGAGCTTCGGCCGATCCCAATCACTACTTCGAAAAGCTAGTGGGCTCTGACGAACGCAAACTTCGAGTGGGTGATTATCGCCTGCTCGCGGCCCTCTCGCCCTCGGAGGAGGTACTCACGGTGGAGAGGGTCGACCGCCGTCGCAGAGTCTACCAACGATAGGTCTCGCCCGCACCTTGGTCGCGGGACTTCGTCTGGCCCGCGTGCGTGTGGATTTGAACCGCCGGAGGGTGCGGATCCCCCTCCGACACCCTTTCAGCAATTGTCCGCCGGAAAGATCCTAACCTTGGGCGTCGGCTCTCGGAATCTTGGCGCCTCGCGGCGGACAGCCCTACTGAGCGAGCGTCGACATGTCCACGACGAACCGATAGTGAACGTCACCTCGCTGCATGCGGCGGTATGCGTCGTTGATTTGCGCCGGCGCGATGACTTCGACCTCTGCAACGATTCCTTTCTGCCCACAGTAGTCGAGCATTTCCTGTGTCTCACGGATCCCTCCGATATTGGAGCCGGCAACGCGCTTGTTGCCGTGGACGAGGCCCGTCACATCGAGCGGAGTGGCAACGGGTGGTAATCCGACAAGGACCAGAGTACCGAAGCTGTGCAGGAGGCTCGTCAGCTTGTCAACGTCGTGCGGTCCACTCACCGTATCGAGAATCAGGTCGAATTCGCCTTGATGCGGGTCCAACGCGCCGACCTCCTTCGTGGGGATGAAATGGTTGGCTCCCAGTCGCGCGGCGTCCTCCTCCTTACCCATCGAAGTGCTCAGCACCGTGACGTCAGCGCCCATCGACACCCCCAGCTTCACCGCCAGGTGACCCAAACCACCGAGGCCGACCACGGCGAGCCGGGTACCGGGCTGGCAGCCGAATTGACGCAACGGCGAGTACGTCGTAATGCCTCCGCAAAGGAGCGGGGCCGCTTTCGCGGGGTCTAACCCCGTCGGTATGTTCAGTGCATACTGCTCGTCGATGACATACGTCGTAGAGTACCCTCCGTACGTCCACGTCTTACCGCCTTGCTCGAGGCTGTCGAACGAGAATGTCACGCCCTTCTCGCAGAACATCTCGCGACCCGCTCGGCACTCGCTGCACCCACGACACGAATCGGCGATGCAGCCCACGCCGACCAGGTCGCCCTCGCGGAACCGGGACGCTTGGTCGCCGCGGGCGACCACCCGGCCGATTATTTCGTGGCCCGGTACGATCGGAAAGTGGGTATTCCCCCAATCGTTGTTCACCTTGTGCATATCGCTGTGACAGATGCCGCAATCGAGGATCTCGACCTCGATGTCGTGCGCTCCCACACCGCGTCGATCGATCGTCATGGGCAGCAGGGGCGCCTTCGCGGCCGCGGCGCCGTAGGCGGGAACCTTCTTCGTCATCACCGGCCGAATTGGGTCGGAGTCGAAAAACCCTGTCATGGCTGGAGCTGCTACCTCCGGCGCGAGACGACTCCCTCGCCGTGCCGACCTCACCCGTTTGGGTCACGACGGAAGGCCAACGCCGGGCACGCTTCGGTCAGAAATCGACGGTAGAGCGCGTGGGTTCTACCTCCCCTTGGGGGATCGTTCCCACCGGGCCCTGACACCGCTTCGCTCTCCGGGCCGGGTGTGAGGGATTGGAACCGCTTCTCGGCAGCCCCCTCCGACGCTCGGCCCTCCATTTCCCGTGGGAGTCCGCGGGAGGAGCACCGACACACGACACGTCCGGGGGCCCAGATCCCACAGGGACTCGAGGCTCACCCGATACTGGTCGACCGACCTGCCCGCTCGATGGGACGAGCTCGCCGGGGAGGAACTACGTCGCAGCAGCCCGGTCGACGACCAGCCTTCCGTCCTTCCAGACCTTGAGGATTCTTTCCGGCTCGCCGAGGACCTGAATCCGCTTCAGCGGGTCTTCCGCAACGGCGATCACATCCGCGACGTAGCCCGCCCGGAGCTGCCCGGACTTCGGTGCTTGCGCGCCGAGGGTTAGGGGGCCGTTGGCCGTTCCGGCCCGGATCGCTTCCAACGGGGTCATGCCGACCTCCTCGACCATGTAGGCGAACTCGGCGCCATTGCCGCCCCAATGGGCCGGTCCCGAGTCGTTCGAGAACCCGATGTCAGTTCCGAGCGCGAAGGTCACCCCTTTTCGGTACGCAATCCGCACGCCTTCCCGGACGTGCGCATCGACCACGCGAGCCTTCTCGACCATGATTTCGGGAAGTCCCGACTCCTTCGCCACCTGCGGGCCGAGTTCGAACTTCATCGTCAGGGTCGGGCAGAGGACGGCCCCCGCCTCGACCATCCGATCGGCCGCCTCCTCGTCGAGGTAGGTGCCGTGCTCGATCGTCTTCGCTCCGGCCTTCAACGCGGCCATGATCCCCGCCTTTCCGTGACAGTGGGCCGCTACGAGCCTCTCGGCTCGCGCGGCTTCCTCCACGATCGCCCGGAGTTCCTCGTCTGAGAACTGCTGGTGACGCGGGTCGTCGAGGTCGCTCAGGACTCCTCCGGAGGCGCAGACCTTGACGACGGCGGCACCGAGCCGGAGCACCTTACGGACTGCGGCGAGACACTCCGGGATGCCGTCGCACGGTCCCGGGACCTCCCGAAGGTTCTGCCAGAATCGGACGAACTCGATCGGGAACGCGTGCGCATCCATGTGACCCCCCGTGGGGCCGAGGGCCGTGCCGGAAGCGTAAATGTGGGGACCCGGAATCGACCCCTCGTTCACGGCGCGGCTGAGGTAAATCCCGTGTCCCGCGAGTTCTCGGACTGAGGTGAATCCTGACCGTAGCGCCTTCTCGGCGTCCTTGACCGAGCGGATGAGGCTGACCGAGTATGAGGTGTAGACTTGCTCTTCGACCGAGAGCGACCGTATTCCCGCGAAGTGGGTATGACAATCCCACAGGCCCGGCATGACCACCGGAACGGACACCGAGACGTCCGACGTGTCCGGCGGGGGCGCGCTCTCTATCGGCCCGGCGTACTGGAGGGTCGGGCCATCGAACACGACGCAGGCGTTTCGGATGGGATCGCCCTCGCCGGGAATCAGCAGGTCCGCCTCGACGCGAGTCGCCATGGCGCCCGAACCGTACCCCTTTGATTATACCTTCCCCCGATCGACTCCGGAGGACGATTGGACCCATCGCGTCCCGTCCTGCCGCACTCCCGGAGGAGGACGTCCACCGGTCGGATTCGGTTCCGGTGGAGGCGATGCGCCGCATCCCTCCCGGACCGTACGAAACTGCCCATGCCCTTTCCGGAGATAGAACCGGCGCGGAATCGCGTCGGGGCTCGGCGGGGAATTGGACTCCTTCGCATTGGACGCGTCCGACCTTCGGCTTCGACCGAAATCCCTGGGCGGTCGTGTCCGGCTAAGGCCCGAACGGCCAGTGCCGTGCCGAGGACCGGCGACCGAGATCGCCCGGAAACTACTTTGCGACCAGGACTCCCTGGGGGGCTGCCCGATGGACGATGCGACCGCGTCGGAAGTCCTGGTGTTCGCTCGTCGGGCGAGCGAGCAGCTCGACGGACCGGAGTCGTCCTCCTGGGAGGATCGCCCGGAACAGGAGCACGGCCGGTTGCGGGCCGCATTCGACCATATGGTCAAGAGCGGACACGACGCGCAAGCGCTGGAGCTTGCTGCCTGCCTCTGGCCCTTTCAGTTCGATCGGGGACATGCGGACGAGGGTCGGCGATGGCTGGAGATCGCGCTCGCACGTCCCGGAGCTCGAGGACCGAGCCCCGTTCGGGCCACCGCACTGTATGGGGCCGGAATCTTTGCTTTCCGCGCGCTGGACCAAGCGGCGGCGCAGCGGTTCTTCGACGAATTGCTGGCCCTCGCCGGCGCCCTCGGCGACGACGGCGCCCGGCTGAAGGCCCACGGGGGACTCTCTCGGGTCGCGCTTCGGCGCGGCGACAGCGCCACCATCCGTCGGTTGAACGAAGAAGCGCTCGCGCTGGCTCGCCGACGGACCGTCCCCGAAGAGATGGCGAGCCCGCTGCACATGCTCGCGGCCGCCGCTCGCATCGACGGCGACTTCGAGGGCGCCCGGGAGTACTATGTGAAGAATCTCGAACTGAACCGAACGCTGGGAGTGTCCCGCTGGGTCGGGACCGAGCTTCTCAACCTCGCCGCGGTCGACCTCCTGGGCGGACACGCCGAATCGAGCGCCGGACCGTTGGTCGAGGGCCCGGACCTCGTGGCAAGCCGTCAGGATCACTTTCTCCTGCCGTACGCTCTGGCTTGGGTCGCGCGACTTCGGTTGGCGCGCTCCGACCCTCGGGCGGCGGCCGAGCTTCTCGGGGCGGCGAGCGCGCAGGTCGCCCTGTCGGGGATGGCGATGGATCCGGACGAGGAGCCCGAATTTCAGAGGAGCGTGGCCCTGTGCGAGGACGTCTTGGGTGAGGAGGAGTTCCGGGCGTCCTGGGAGCGGGGCGCGAAGACGGATTTTGCGGGGGCCGTAGCCCTCGCTCGAAGCTCCCTGTAGTCGACGGAGCCGCGCCGCCCCGCTCGATCGGGGAGCGCCGTCGTGCGCCGGTCGGATTCTCGAGTCAGCATGCGGAACGGGTAGGCGGCGCGCGGCTGGGTTCGGTCCTCAAAGCACGCCGTGGAACCGACTACACACCCTGGGCAAAGACGACGTTGCTCTGCGTCGCACGGATTCGGTCGGCCCGGTGCGGGCGATACTCCTCCGAGTCGTACCATCGCTTGAGAGCGTCCATCGTCGGGAACTCGAGGACCGCGAGAACCCTCGGCTTCCAGGTGCCTTCGACCACTTCGACGCGCGGCCCGCGGATAATGTAGCGTCCTCCGTACCGGGCCACGATCGCCGGAACTTCCGCCACGTAGCGCTCCAGGGCCTTCTCGTCCTTGATCTCCATGTCCGCAATCAGATACGCACTCATGGTCGAGGGTCTCCGGGAACGAGGCGACGGGTTTCGGCACAATATAGGTGCCGTTCGCTCCGGGGGGATACCGCAACGCACGTTGCGGGTGATCACGCCGGCGTTCGGAGGGAGTCTCAACGGTCTCGGCGTCCCCGTTCGGGCACTCTCTTCGGATCTCAACCTATCTGTACCGAGATCGCGAATCCGTCGGCCATCGGCGACCGGTCGCCCCTCGCCCGCGTCCGGCCCGGACGCCGGGGTCCTGACGGGTTCCGAACGTGCGCCAAAATCGGAATGGTTACCTCGGGCGATAGCCCCTCTGTGTCGCGTGACCCGATCTCCCGGACGAATCGCCTGACACGGGTCGTTCTCCTGCTGGGAATTACCGTCGCGCTGCTCGGGGTGATCCCGGCGGCCGACACCGTACACGATGCCGAACCGCCCGCGGGGTCCGCCCACGCCGTCGTGTACGGTTCTCCGGACGCGGGGCAAACCTACCCGGTCATCTTCACCGAATCCGGCCTTCCGCTCTACACCAACTGGTCGGTCACGATCCGCGGACTGACCCTGAACTCCACCGCGAACTCGATCGTCTTCCTCGAGCCCAACGGAACCTACCTCTTTGCGGTAGGGGCGGTGCCGGGGTACACCGCCTACCCGGAAGGAAACGTGACGGTGAATGGCCAGGTGGTCACCGAGTGGCTCAACTTCACCACCACCGGACCGAAGTCGAGCTGCACGAGCTACGTCTGGGAGGGGGACGACATCACCCTCTTCACCGACTGCCGGGGATTCTTCGAGACCGACCTCAGGAGCTACAACGCGTCCACCGGGTACACGTTCGAGAACTCCACGTTCCGCGTAGGGGCGATCGCCGAGGTGGGGGCCGGGGGCGGCCTGGCCGCCCTTTTCGTCACGGGGCACGACAGCACCGGAAACATCTCCCTGACCAACACGTCCTACGGGGTCAACGTGACCGACACCATCGACGGAACGGTGACGAACGCGGTCGGGCTCAACGCTTCGAGCGGTAACCCCAACGGGCAGACCCCGGCGTGGAGCCCCGCCGATGCGCCCGGGAATGTCGGCCCGACGATCTGGGGGAGCGGCAGCGAATCGCTCGGCAATGTCACGGTCGTCATCACGTTCCACTTTGCTTCCTCCGGGGGCGCAACCGACCGGGTCGAGTTCGACGTCTCCGTGATCGGGTGGCCCTGGGTCAGCGACACGGACTCCCTGGGCGTGGAAGTGGACGCCACGGCGGAGATGCAGACCCACTTCGTCTACTCTCCGAGCACCGACACGATCGGAGAGCTGTGGAACGCCAACGGAACGGCGGCCTCGAGCCTCGTCTTCGGCCTCAGCGCGAACGCGACGAGCGGGGGAGAGAACACCTCCCTGACGGTCGCCAATGACGTCGGCCTCTTCCCGAGCGGCTCCGAGCCGGTCGAGGCGTTCTCGCTGCTCGCGTTCCATGGCCCGGGAGGTTACTCGGCCCTCGTCTACGACCCATGGATCGTGTTCGGACCCGCGGCCTCGCTCATCGTACCTCCCCCCATCGTGCCCGGCTCCTCCGGCGGAGGAGCCACGCTACCTCTCGTGGCGGTCGGCGTCGTCGCCGCGGGGACCACCGCACTGGGTTTCCTGGCCTACCGGCAGCGCCGAGCCCCGGTCGATAAGGAACTCGCCCCGCTCGCATGGCCGGGGCACCCCGTCCGTCCCACCACCTAACGGACCGCCCGCTAGCGAACGAGTCCTCCCCAGGTGGAGGAGAAACGGTCCACCCACCGGTCCTCGAACGAATCTTGGTAGGACGCATAGAGGCGGAGGACGAGATCCGGTCGGCGGACAGAGTACCTTCGGTGGGGCGTGGAACTCTCGACGTCCACCAACCCGAGGGCCACCAGAAACTTGAGGTGGAAGGCGA
>JASHYY010000098.1 GCA_030042815.1 Thermoplasmata archaeon
CGCGGACGAGCAGGACCGCGTCCGCCCCTTCCGCTCGAAGGCACTCCCCGATCGTACGGGGCAGCGTCCCCCGGTGCGGTTCGATCAGGACCCCGTCGCCCGCGTGGAGGAAGAACGGGTGCGGCCCGACGGCTCGCTTCGACTGGAGGACCGCGTCCCCGAAGCCCGCGGGCCGCCGCTGGACCGCGAAGCCGAACCGCACGCCCGCGATCCCCTCGTAGAACCGGCGCGTGTCGGTGAGGCGTTCGGCATGGTCCCGGTGCCGTTCGAGGAAGACCGGGTCGACCGTGAAGTAGTGGCGGACGAAACCGAGGTCCTTCGGCTGAACGACCACCGTGATCCGGTCGGCCCCCGCCCGAATGAGCGTCTCGACCACGAGGTGAGCGACCGGCTTCAGGACCGGGGTGCCGTTCTCCCCCCGGTCGTAGAGCGGCAGGAACTCTTTGCGGAGGCCCCGGGACCAGGGCAGCATGCGGGTCCCCTCGCCCGCGAGCGTCACGACCGCGCGCATCGCCGCGTCCTACGCCGTCGGGCCCTCGGTCGCCGGCGCCCCGGTCCCGGTCGGCGGGGGCGGTGGGGAGGAGGGAGCCCGGGCCGCGAGCGCGGCGCGGCTGTCGGGACTGCGCCACTGGACCGTCGGCATCACGACGTGCCGTCGCGCCTCGAGCCGTCGGCGGAACCGAAGAAGGTCACGGAAGATCTCCCGCACCACCTCCTCGAGACCGCGCGTCCGGCGGTACCCGAGCCCGAGGAGATGGTCGTGCAACGGGGTGTAGTAGTGCTGCTCCGCCTCGACCCGGGGGTCGGGAGGGTGCTCGATCCGGGGGGAGAGGCCGAGCTCGCCCGCGACCCGGACGACGAGGTCCGCGAGCTCGTTGACCGAGTACGCGGCGTCGAACTGGTTGAAGACACGGTACTCGGGTCCGGTCGGCGGATGCTCGACCGCCAGGCGGAGCGACTGCATCGAGTCCTCGAGCGCGATGAACCCGCGCTTCTGCTCGCCCTTGCCGTAGGGGGTGATCGGAAGGCCGAGGACCGCCTGCGCGATGAACCGGTTGAGCGCCGTTCCCCACGTTTCGTCGAAGTCGAACCGGGTGAGGAGCCGGTCGTCCGTGATCTCCGGGGTGCGGATCCCGTAGATCACGCCCTGCATCACGTCGGTCGCCTTGAGGCCCCAGATCCGGGACGCGAACATCACGTCGCCCGAGTCGAAGACCTTGCTCCAGTGGTACCAGGACCCGGCCTGCCTCGGGAACGGCAGCCGGTCCTTGCGGCCCCGGAACTCGACCTCGAAGAACCCCTCGGGGATGTCGACGTTCGGGGTGCCGTACTCCCCCATCGTCCCCATCTTCACGAGGTGAGCGTCCGGGCAACACTCGCGCATCCCGTAGAGGAGGTGGAGGGTCCCGGTCAGGTTCTCGACCTGGGTAGCGACCGCGTGGTGGACGTCGATCATCGAGTACGGGGCGCTGCGCTGCTCCGCGAGGTGGACGATCGCCTCGGGCCGCTCGCGCTCGAGGACGTCGCGGACGAACGCCCAACGGGTCATGTCGCCCCGGTAGAACCCGACGTCCTTGCCGAGCCGTTCCCGCACCACGGCCCGGCGTCGGGCGAACGACGGGATCGGCGTCGCCGACCAGCTGCCGACCTCGCGGACCCGTCGGCGGGTGACGAAATTGTCGACCCCGACCACCTCGTGCCCCCGCCCGAGCAGGTGGAGGGCGAGCGGCCAGCCCGAATATCCGTCGATGCCGGTGATGAGGACCTTCATCGCTCCTCGACCCGCCCTCTAGGGAACGGTCCGCTCTTTAGGGTCTCGGGCTCGTCGCGGCGAGACCGGGTCGCCGGACCAAAGCAGAATAAGCGGCCGGCGGCTGGGTTCTGCGCGTTTCGAGGGTTCTCTGCATGGAGCCGGGCGAGGTCCGCATCGTCGACACGCGGGAGGAGTCGCTCAAGGGAGCGATGATGGTCGTCGGGTTCCCGACCCACGGCCTCGTCGGGTCGGTCGCCGCGTCGTACCTCGTCCACTCGCTCGACATGAGCCTCGTGGCCTACATGATCAGCGAGGAGTTCCCTCCGACGGTGATCATGGAGGAGGGGATCGTCAACGCCCCGGTCCGCTTCTATGCCTCGAAGCTCGTGTGCGGAGTCGACCGCTCCTGCGACCAGCTCCTGGTCGTGATCTCCGACATCCAGCCTCCGGTCGGGATGCTGAACCAGCTCGGTCGGCTCCTGCTCGACTGGGCGGAAGGGAAGGGCGTCCAGCTCGTGGTCGCGGTCGAGGGACAGCCGATCGAGGCGGAGACCCGGGGCGACGCCCGCATCGTCGCGATGGCGAACCGGGCCGCGGCGCCCCTGCTCGAGAAGTACCGGTTCGACGCGGCCAACGGGGTCGTGACCGGGCTCGCGGGGGGGCTCCTGCTCGGGGCGATCGGCCGGGCGACGCCGGTGCTGTGCCTGGTCGCCCAGGCGCACAAGGACTACCCGGACGCGCGCGCGGCGGCGAAGGTGATCGAGACGATCAACCCGCTCGTGCCGTTGCTCGTGCTCGACACGAAGCCGCTGCGCGACAAGGCCCGGGAGATCGAAGGCGAGGTCCGCCGCACGCTCCAGCAGACGCGGGAGTCGATGTCGAGCATGGGAGCGGCCGACGCCGAAGGGCCGGGTGAGATGTATCGCTGACACGGCCCCGGGACCGGCCATATCGCCGTTCCCCGAGCCGAGGGCCCCGGTGACGCTCCGCGGGTTCCGATTGACGGACGTCCCGTTCGTCGCCTCGATCGTGGCCGAGGCCCTCCACGAGCACTACGACCCGTCGCTCTACGCGTCGCTCGGCGCCGAGTGGCCCGACGGTTTCCTGCTCGCGGCCGACTCCCACGAAGTGCCCGTCGGCTTCCTGCTCGGGGTGAACCAGGTCGAGCACGAGGCGCGTGTCCTGATGTTCGCCGTCGAGCGGGGCCACCGGACCCAGGGCGTCGGGACCCTCTTGATGTCGACGTTCTTCGATCGGTGCCGGGCGCGGGGGTTCCGACGGATCACGCTCGAGGTGCGGGTATCGAACGCGACGGCGATCCGGTTCTACACGCGCTACCGGTTCAGCGTCGTCGACCTGCTGCGCTCCTACTACTCGGACGGCGAGAACGGCTACCAGATGGCCCGGGACCTCTCGTAGGTCGCGCCGGACCGGACCCGCAGGGGCTAAAGCCTCCCGCCCGGGTGGCGGCCCCATGCCTATCGCCTGGCCGACGGCCTCCGAGCTCATGACCGAGCGTCCGGTGACGCTCCCGCCCGAGGCCCCGATCTCGCAGGCGCTCGGGCTGATGCGGTCGAAGGGGTTCCACGAGATTCCGGTCCTGCGCCGGGGGCGCCTGGTCGGCCTGATCACGTTCGAGTCGATCGCCCGCCGTTCGAGCCGTCCCCTCGCGACGAAGGTCGAGCACCTCCTGATCCTCCCGCCGCTCGTGACCCCGACGACGGCGTACCCCGAGATCGTCGAGCGCCTCCTCGCCGCCGGCCTGCGCGCCGCCCCCGTGGTGGGGCGGAAGGGCGAGCTCCTCGGGATCGTCAGTCGCACCGACCTCGTCCGGGCGATCGCCCGGGACCCGCGTCTCCTCGGGGAGGAAAGCCCCGCGGTTGAGTCGGTCGCGCGCTCGGCCACCGAGGTCGTCGCGGAGGACGAGCTCTGCCGCCATCTCCTGACGCGCGTGCGGGCCCTCGAGGAGCACCCGCTGCCCGTCGTCGACCGAAAGGGCCGTCTCGTCGGCGCGGTCGGGGTCTCCGACCTCGGCAAGGTCCTCTGGCGTCCGGTCGTCGGCGGGAAGCGCGACGTCCGGTCGAGCCGGATCGCGGTCGACGTGCGCGTGGGCTCGATCATGCACGCCCCGCCGGTCACCGTCGCCGCCGGAACCTCGACCGCCGACGCGGCCCGCCGGATGGTCGAGGAGCGCGTCTCGAGCGTCTTCGTGGTCGAGGAGCGGAGGCCGACCGGGGTCCTCGGGCAGACCGACCTCCTCGGGCTGGTCGTCGGCCGGACCCGGCCGATCGGTCCGAAGGGCCGTGTCGAGGACGTCTATGTCGAGATCACCGGCCTTCGCGGGTCGGGCGACCCGGTCCTGTTCGCCGAAATCGACGACGTGGTCGCGCGGGGCCTGCACCGTGTATCGCGCTACGTCCAGCCGACGCTGCTCTCCCTCCACTTCGCCCCCCACGCGACGCACCGGACCAACGACCTTACCGTCGAAGCCCGTCTCCACACCGACCACGGGATCTTCTACGCGTCCCATACCGGCTGGAACCTCCTCGCGGGAGTCGCCGGCCTTCTCGAGGACCTCTCCGGTCAGACGCGCCGGGTCCGTGAGACCCGCACGAAGCGGCGACCCCGCGCGCGGGACGGCACCGAAGCGGACGCGAACCTCTCGGTCGACGTCGACCTCGAGCGCCGGATCCGGGCCGCGACCGACCCGGACGAGGACGAGGAGTAGGCTCCCGAACCAGGGAGGGACGGAGATGATCCCCGGCGGACCGCGCAACCAGCGCCAGATGGAGCTGATGATGCGCCGCCTCGGCATGAAGACCGAGGACCTGCCCGGCGTCGAGGAGGTCGTGGTCCGGACGCGCGACAAGGAGCACGTCTTCCGGGCCCCCGAGGTCACGATCCTCACGGTGCAGGGCGTCCGGACCTACCAGGTCGTCGGGACCCCCGAGATCCGGCCCCGGGGAACCGGAACGGCTCCCGCCGCGGCCGCCCCCGCGGCCCCGCGCGCCCCGTCCGGTCCGCCCGAGGAGGACGTGAAGCTCGTGATGGAGCAGGCGAA
>JASHYY010000008.1 GCA_030042815.1 Thermoplasmata archaeon
GCAGTTCCCCGGCCTCGTCTGCCGGATCGACGAACCGCGCGTCGTCGTCCTCCTCTTCGGCAGCGGCAAGCTCGTCTGCACGGGCGCCCGCAAGCCGTCGGACGTCGAGGTCGCGGTCAAGAAGATCACGAAGGAGCTCCAGGGCGCGGGTCTCCTCCGCTAGGCGACCCACGGACTCGGGGCGGTGGCGCTTCCCCGCGGCCTTCCCGTCGTCGACCATCACTGCCACCTCTCCCCGACAGGGGAGGGGGTGCAGGCGGCCCGGCGGTTCGCCGCCGCCGGAGGGACGCACCTGTTCCTCGCCACGCAGAACTACGCCCGGGCGGTCCCGCGGTCGCTCTCCGACTACCGTTCGCAATTCGAGACGACCGAGGGGCTCGCGCGCCAGGTCCGGGCCGAGACGGGAGTGGTCGTCTACCCGGTGCTGGCCCCGTACCCGGCCGACCTCGTCCGCGCGGCGCCCGAGATCGGTATCGCCGCCGCCGTCGAGGTCCAGCGCACGGCGCTCGACCTCGCGGGCCGCTGGGTCGAGGAGGGTCGGGCGGTTGCGCTGGGGGAGGTGGGTCGACCCCACTTTCCGGTCGACGCCGAGGTTGCTGCGGCCGTCGAGGAGGTGCTCCGCCATGCGTTCGCGGTCGCGCGGGACGCCGACTGTCCGCTGGTCGTGCACTCGGCCGACCTCGACACCGCCGGGTACGCCGAGCTGGCAGCGCGCGCCTCCGAGGCCGGGGTCCGGCCCGATCGCGTGGTCAAGCATTATGCGCGGCAGCGCATCGCGCCCCCCGACCGGAGCTCCGTGACGCCCTCCTACCTCGCCCGTCGGGAGCTTTTCCGGGAGGTCGTCTCGGACCGCGGACCCTGGTTCCTCGAGACGGACTTCCTCGACGACCCCGCGCGCCCCGGGGCGGTCCTCGACCTCGCGACCGTTCCGCGTCGCGCCGCGGCTCTGGTGGCGGGGGCACCGGACCAGGCCGACCGACTCTGGGTGCCGTTCTCGGAGTCGGTCGAGAAGGTCTACGGCTGGAACCCCGTCGTCGGGCCGGAGCCTCGTCGATGACCGCTCGCCGCCGTCGCGGCCTCCTGGTCGCGCTCGAGGGGATCGACGGGGCGGGAAAATCGACCCTGTCAAAGCACCTCGCCGCGTCGCTGCGCCATCGGGGCTATTCGGTCGCGCTCCGGCACGAGCCGTCCGACCCGCGGCTCGGCGCGCTCGCCCAGACGGTGAGCGGCGGCGACCCGTGGACCGGCGCCGTCTACTTCACCGTCGACCGATACCTCGCCCGCCCGGACCTCGAGCGAGACCTCCTCCGGTGCGATGTCGTCCTCTCGGACCGGTCGTTCTACTCCACCCTCGCCTACCAGGGAAGCGCGCTCTCGCCGCACGAGCGCCGCCGACTCGCCGAGCTCGAGCGGGCGGCGACGCACGCGCCCGACCGGGTCGTCCTGCTCGAGATCTCGTCGGGCGATGCCGTCCGACGTCTCGGCCGCCGGGCGTCCGCCCGGGGTCCGCTCGAAAAGATCCGGACCCTCGCGCGCGTCGCCCGGGAGTACCGGTCCCTGGCGCGCCGGGGCCGCTGGATCGTCCTCGACGCTCGGCGGCCGACCGACCAGCTCGTCACCCTGGCCGTCGAACGGCTGCGCCTGCCCGCTCCCCGGCGCGCGGCGAGGAGCGCGCGGTCGCGCACATGATAAGGAATGCTCGGGTGGCGGCGGGGGCGCGGTGAGCCCGATGGCGAAGGTCCTCCTCAAGGAAGAGACGCTCGACCCGTCCTACCTCCCGTCCCGGCTCGTCCACCGCGAGAAGGAGCTCGAGCTCGCGTTTCGGCGCTACCGCGACTCGCTCGGGAAGGGGATCCCGTACCACCTGCTGCTCACGGGGGGCGTGGGCAGCGGCAAGACCGCGCTCGTGCGCCGGCTCGGCGCCGACCTCGAGCGGGGCGGCCGGCTCGCGGGGCTCCCGGTCCGCACGGCCTACGTCAACTGCTGGCGCCGCGCGAGCGACCGGACGGTCATGCTCGACCTCCTGCGGAGCGTCCACGTTTCGCTCCCCGATCGGGGGTACAGCCTCTCGGAGATGCTGGACGTCTTCGAACAGGGGATCCGGCGAAACCCGCAGCACCTTCTCGTCCTCCTGGACGAGGCGTCGAGCCTCGTGCGGCAGGAGACGAAGCTCGTCTACCTGCTCTCCCGCTCGCACGAGGTGGAGCTCGGGTCGATCTCGCTCGTCCTGATTGCGGTCGAGGACCTCTTCCCGTTCCTGGACCCCGCGAGCCGCTCGAGCTTTGGGGTCACGCACCGGCTCACGCTCGCGCCGTACGACCGGGCGGCGCTCGCCGACATCCTCGCGTTCCGGGCGGAGCTCGCGCTGCGGCCGGGGAGCTTCGACCCCGACATCCTCGATCAAGTGGCCCGGATCGCGGCGCCGAAGGGGGACGCCCGGTTCGCGCTCGAGCTCCTCAGCGGAGCGGCCCACGCCGCCGACGACGAGGGGGCCGGCGCGATCTCCTCCGAGCACGTGCGCCGGGCGAAGGGCTCGATCCTGCCGACCGTCACCGAGACCCAGCTCGAGGCCCTCTCGACGAACCAGCTCGGCGTCCTCCTTTCGCTCTCCCGGATGCTCAAGGGGCGGGGGAGCTCCACCGCAAGCCAGAAGCTCCGCGCGAACCACGCGGCCCTGCTCGAGGAGCTGCACGCCCCGGCGATGAGCCGTACGACGTTCTGGCGCACGCTGAAGGAGCTCGAGCGAGACGGCCTCGTTACGCTCGAGACCGGGGGTTCCGGCGAGTCGAGCCAGGTCGCCATGGACGAGCTGCCGGCGAGCTTTCTCTCGACGCTCCTCGAGGAGCGACTGGGTCGCGCACGGACGGGTAAAGGATAAGCGGCCCCCGCTCGTCCGACCGCCGTGTCCACCGCGAGCAGCGAGACCGCCGTCGGGCACCGGCTCCCGGACTGGATCCGGATCCGCCCGCCCGAGGGGCCGGTCTACCCCGAGGTCCGCGACCTCCTTGAGGGGCTCCGGCTCGGCACCGTCTGCCGCGAGGCCCGGTGCCCCAACCTCTCGGAATGCTGGTCGGCGGGGTCCGCCACCCTGATGCTGCTCGGTACGGACTGCACCCGACGTTGCGGTTTCTGCGCCGTCACGACCCACTGGCCCCACGGCGCCGTCGACCGGTCGGAGCCGGCGCGGGTCGCCGAGGCGGTCCGGAAGTGGGGCCTGCGGTACGTCGTGCTCACCCAGGTCTGCCGGGACGACCTACCGGACGGCGGGGCGTCGCTCCTCGCGGAGACGGTGCGGCGAATTCGGGACGCCTCCCCCGAGACCCTCATCGAACTCCTGATCGGGGACCTGGGAGGCGACGACGCGGCGGTCCGATCGCTCTGGTCGAGCCCGCCGGACGTCCTCGCGCACAACCTCGAAACGACCCGCTCGCTGTCTCCGACGGTGCGGGACCACCGGGCGGGGTACGACCGTTCGCTCGAAGTGCTCCGGATCGCCCGACGGACCGGGCCCGCCCGACTCGTGACGAAGAGCTCGATCATGCTCGGCCTCGGGGAGGAAGACGACGGGCTCGACCTCGCCTTCCGTGACTTGAGGAGCGCCGGGGTCGACCTGCTCACTCTGGGCCAGTACCTCCGGCCGAGCACGCAGCACCTCCCGGTCGCCCGGTATGTCCCTCCGGACGACTTCACGCGGTGGAAGGAGCACGCGCTCGCGGTCGGATTCTCTGGGGTCGAGGCAGGCCCTCTCGTGCGCAGCTCCTATCATGCCGAGGAGCTCTACCGCCGCGCGTTCGCGGCGCGGGGGGGCTGACGGATGGCGAAGAAGGTCCGCCGGAAGCTCGAGGACGAGGAGGCGGCCGCTTTCGAGTTCCCGGTCTTTGACGAGGTCGGCTTCCTGACGAAGGAGTACGAGCTGATGGGCGCGCTGATCGTCGCGTGCGCGATCGCCCTCCTGCTCGGCATCCTCGGCTGGGCGATGACCTCCGCGAGCCTCAACGGCTTCATTCCGTTCGGCGTCGGGCTCGTGGTCATCTTCCTCAGCCCGTTCCTGATCCGTCGCGTCCGCTCTCGCTCGAAGCTCTACACGAAGGGCGACTGGGCCGGGCTCATCATGCTCGAGTTCTTCGGCTGGCTCGCGCTCTGGTTCGTCCTGCTGAACGTGCTTCCGCACGCGGTCTGACCGCTCGATTCGGGTGTCCGGCGCGCGACCGGTGCTCGAAGGTCAGCGGGCCGAGCCGGGGGGCCGCGGGGCGTCCCGCCCTCGGCGTCGGCCATTCGCGGCGTAGAGCCCCCCGGCGCCCACGACACCGAACGAGACGAGGATCGGCCATCCGATGAACGGCAGCACGACCAGGGAGAGGACGAGCGAGGCGACGGCCAGGCCCACGAGGCCCCGTCCGGCCCTCGGGTCGGAACGGAAGATACGGATACCCGCCGCGGAACCGATCACATAGACGGTGATCGCGGCCCCGCTCGCGAGCAGGAGCGCGGACGTGAGGCTGATCCCGGTGATGTAGTACCCCACGAACACCGCGGCCGAGAGGAGGAACATCGTCAACATCGCGCGGTCGGGCGCCCGGGTCCGTTCGCCGAGGTGCGCGAACGAGCGAGGGTATCCCCCGTC
>JASHYY010000099.1 GCA_030042815.1 Thermoplasmata archaeon
GGCGGGAGTGAGGGATCTCATCCGACCGCGTGCGGCTGGGGCCGACTCGTAATCGTGATAAAAACCGGCGTCGTCAGCTACCACCGACGGGTGACACGGTCCTGTGGCACCAGTGGGACAGCCGAATCGCACCGTGGGGGTAGTCGGAGTTCTCATCGTCGCAACGATTGCGATAGGGGGAGTCGCCGCTCACTCCGCGGGTCAGGATCCGGTCGGCCAGGAAAATCCGGCGCTCTTCAGCCCTCACCTCGTGCGGGCCGATTCTGACCCAAGCAATCTGACGGCAATCATTTCGAATGTGGTCTTGCGGCCGAACTGTGCTTCGGGGAAAGAAATCGCCTATTTCTACGGAAACGCAACCGGCGGTTCTCCTCCCTACGGTTTCACGTGGTCCTTCGGAGACGGTTCGCGACCCGTCGGGGGCCAGGACGTCACCCACGCGTACCTCGGTCCGGCGGTCTACAACGTCACCCTCTGGGTCACTGATGCTCTGGGAGACAACGCGTCCGCCGAGACCCGGGTTAGCCCCGTTCCGCCCTTCTGCCCCGCCAATTTCGTGCCCGCGGCCGGTTCGTTCCCGCCCGCGATCATCGGCCTTCTCGCGGCTACGGGCACCGGATTCGTCGGACTGTCCTCGGTCACGTACTTCCGGACAAAGTCCGCCGTCCGTGCGGGCAGACCGTGAACCATCCGCTCGGGTCGCGGCGAGGACCCGCGGCTCGCGGGAGGAATCGAACCGGAGTTGCGTACGGCGACCGAGCCGTCTTCTCCGGATTGGCCAGTGGACTGGTCGGGATTTGAACCCGAGGCCTCCGGTTTGCAAAACCGGCGATCTTCCGGACTGATCTACCAGCCCACGAGGCTCGGCAGGGAGGCCGGCCCGTCTTAGTCTTTCGGGCGGCGGGACGGACGCACGGCCTCCCAGACCCGGTCGAGCTTCGGGACCGTCGGTCGACGGCGGATCTCCTCCGGCGCGACCCACTCGGCGCGGGCGTTCTCCCAGTCGAGCCGGATCTCGGTCGTGGTGGTTCGGAACCGGAACGGGTGGACGACGAACACGTGGTTACCATCCCGGGAGAGCACCGGGGCGCCCTCGCCCTCGAGGTGGAGCGACTCGGGGCCGAGGCCGAGCTCCTCCCGGATCTCGCGGTAGACCTGGTCGACGGGAGTCGGGTCCTCGAGGTACCCCGAGACCCCCGACCAGCGGCCCGCGAAGCTCCCGACCCGGGCGGACCGCTCGAGGAGGAGAATGCGCCCGTCGTCCCGCTCGAGCAACGCCGTCACGACGGGGACCTCCGTGGTGCCCGGGATCGTCAGCGTTCCCTTCGACCCGTTCACCTCGACGACCTCCCCCTCGCGGAGTACGTCTCGGTCGACGCCGCCGACCACGGGGACCCGCACCTCCGACGCGGGCGAATCGGGGAGCCCGTGCAGGACCACCGCGCAGGCGGACCGGGGCAGCGGGTCCGTCGGGGGCCACCAGAGGACCGGGAACCCGATCACCTCCGGGCGACCTTCTCCCGAGCTCCACCGGATCGGGTCGTCCACGAGGTGGACCGGACCGGACGCCCAGCCCGGCGCGACCGGGACCACGGGCAGCGGCACGGGTCGGCCCACGGTTTCCTGGCTCTTCCGGTTAGCGGTGGGAACCCGCCTCGGGAAATGCCATCTACCCGCTTCGGGTCGGTCGCGGAGTGAAGCTCAGCGCGTTCACCGTCGTGGACGACTACGACGACCCTCCGACGTCCCGGCGGCTCATGGACGTTGTGGCGCTCGCCGAGGCCGCCGAGGCGGGCGGCCTTTCGTCGCTCTGGGTCGCCGAGCATCACTTCCACGCGGGTGGGGTCTGCCCCGCGCCCCCGGTGCTGCTGGCCGCGTGCGGCGCGCGCACCCGACGGCTGCGCCTCGGTTCGATGGTCAGCGTCCTCCCCTTCCACCGCCCGCTCGAGCTCGCAGAGCAGTACGCCATGGTCGACCGCCTCCTCGGCGGGCGGCTCAACTTCGGCGTCGGCAGCGGTTATCTCACCAACGAATTCGAGGGGTTCGGGGTCGACCCCGAGACGAAGCGCGAGCGGTTCGACACGGGGCTCGAGACGATCCTCGCCGCTTGGCGGGGCGAGCCGGTCCGGTCGTCCGAACCCCGGGGCGTGCCGGTGCGACTGAACGTCGCCCCCGTGCAGCGTCCGCACCCTCCGCTGTGGATCGCCGTCCAGCGGCGCGAGGCGATCCCGTTCGTCGCTCGACGGGGGGCCTCCCTCGCGCTCATCCCGTATGCTACCGTCGCCGACCTGTCGGAGCTCGCCGACGAGATTCGCGAGTTCCGAGCGCACCGACCGGCGGGGTCGACGGGCGAGGTTGCGGTCGGGATTCACGTCTATGTCGGAGACCGCCCGGACCGCGCCCGGTCGTCGTTGCAGCGGTACCTGGACAGCCGGCTCGCGACGCACAGCACGTTCTATCAGGACAAGGTCCG
Organism: Thermoplasmata archaeon; assembly: GCA_030042815.1. GTDB lineage: Archaea > Thermoplasmatota > Thermoplasmata > Lutacidiplasmatales > UBA184 > Lutacidiplasma. Next base: position 2,474 of record JASHYY010000099.1, read on the forward strand.
ACGGGACCCGCGTCAGGCGGACGCCCGGG
>JASHYY010000009.1 GCA_030042815.1 Thermoplasmata archaeon
GCGATGGGCCTCCCGAACCCGGGGATCGACGAGTACCCCCGAGAGATCGAAGTGGCCCGTCGCGCCGGGGCGACGATCGTCGGATCGGTCTTCGCGGGCGACGCGAGCGAGTTCGCCCGTCTGGCCGCCCGGATGGAGACCACCGGCGTGGCGGCGATCGAGCTCAACCTGAGCTGCCCGCACGCCGAGGGGTTCGGGACGGAGGTCGGGAGCACGCCCGAGGACGTCGAACGGATCGTCCGCGCAGTCGTGGGGTCGGTCCACCTTCCCGTGATCGCGAAGATCACGCCCAACACCTCCGATCCGGCGGGCCTCGCGGCGGCTGCGGAGCGCGGCGGGGCCGCCGCGGTGAGCGCCATCAACACGCTGCGGGCGCTCGCGATCGACGTCGAGCTCCGGCGGCCGGTCCTGTCGCACGGCGTCGGGGGCCTGAGCGGCGCGGCGATCAAACCGGTCGGCCTCGCGTGCGTCTGGCAGATCTACGAGAGGGTGTCGATCCCGGTCGTCGGCATCGGAGGGATCATGACCGCCCAGGACGCGCTCGAATACGTCATGGCCGGGGCGCGCGCGGTCGAGGTCGGCACCGCCGTCGCGTTCGAAGGGATCGGTGTGTTCGGCCGGCTCGCGCGGGAGCTCGAGGTGCTGCTCGACCGTTTCGGATTCGCGCGCCTCGAGGACGCCGTCGGGGTCGCCCACGGGCGTGCGTAATCCGGAACCGCTCCCGCGACCGACACGATATATCGCGGCCTCTCTACCGCCGGTCGTGCGGACCGTCGTGCGAGTGACCGAGCGGGTCGAGGAGACCCCGTCGACGGTCACGTTACGCTTCCCGTTCGACCCCGCCGCCGCCCCCGGCCAGTTCGTGATGCTCTGGGTCCCGGGCGACGACGAGCTGCCGATGTCGCTCTCGTACACCGCGTCCCCCTCGAAAGGAGTGACCGTCAAGGTGATGGGCGACACGAGCCGACGGATCCAACGGATCGAACCCGGAGCGGCCGTGGGGATCCGGGGACCGTTCGGCAACTCGTTCGACCTCTCGCCGCGCCGCGTGCTGGTCGTGGGCGGAGGTTCCGGCGCGGCGGTCCTGGCCCCGGCGGCCGAGGCCGCGACCGCGGGCGGGGCCCACCTCACCGTCGCGCTCGGGGCCACGCGGGCGCTCGAGCTCCTATTTCGGGACCGGTTCCGACGGATGGGGGCGCGCGTGGAGGTCTCCACCGACGATGGCTCCGAGGGGTTCCACGGCTTCGTGACCGAGGTCGCGACGCGGCTGCTCGCGAGCGGGCCGTTCGACGTGGTGTGGACCTGCGGTCCCGAGATCATGATGCGGAAGGTCGCCGAAGCGGCGACGGCGCGTCGCGTTCCGACCTTCTGCTCGGTCGAGCGACACATGAAATGCGCCCTCGGCATGTGCGACGCGTGCGCCCTTGGGCCGTACCACGTCTGCACGGACGGGCCGGTCTTTCCGGCCGAACGGCTCACCCCCCTGCCCGAGTTCGCCGCCTTCCATCGCGACAGCTGCGGCCGACGGGTTCCTCTCTAGCCCCGGCGGCCGCGTACCGATGACGACGCGGCGCCGGGTGGAGCGTCGGTTCCCGCCGTCGGCCCGGGTCTCCCGCCCTCCGCTCTCGATCCGTCCCGGGGACGGTCTCACGGTCCTCGAACGGGACGCCGAGTGGCCGGCCTTCGTCTTCGTCCAGAACGACCTCGGACAGCGCGGCTGGGTCCCCGACCGGATGCTGAGCCGCTCGGGGGCGCGGGCGACCGCGCTCCAGGAGTACGACACGACCACGCTCGACCCGGGCCCGGGGCAGGTCGTCGAAGTGCTCGAGGAGGACGCCGAGGTCGGGTGGTGCTGGTGCCGTGACGCGAACGGCGCCCTCGGATGGTTCCCACGGAACCACCTTTCGGACGCTAACGTCGATTAGCGGGACCCGTCGGGTCCGGCCCGGCGGACACTCTGCCGGCCGTTCGCACGGGTTCTGCGACCCGTCGTACCATGCCCGCCGCCACAGACTTTATGCGAACGCTTGCTAACCGCCGCCCGGAGCTCGGTGTGAAGGTCATTGTAGTCAGTGGAGGCGTTATCTCGGGCCTCGGCAAGGGGATCACCACCTCCTCGCTCGGGCGGCTTCTCAAGGCCCGCGGGATTCCCGTCACGATACTGAAGATCGACCCGTATCTCAACGTCGACGCGGGGACGATGAACCCGTACCAGCACGGCGAGGTGTTCGTCCTGGACGACGGGACCGAGGCCGACCTCGACCTCGGCAACTACGAGCGGTTCCTCGGACAGAGCCTGGTCGGGACGCACAACCTCACGACCGGCAAGATCTACCGATCGGTGATCGAGAAGGAGCGACGCGGGGACTACCTCGGGAACACGGTCCAGATCATCCCGCACGTGACCGGCGAGATCAAGCGGACGATCCGGGAGGTGGCGCAGGCAGCGGGCGCCGAGGTGATCCTGGTCGAGGTCGGCGGGACGGTGGGGGACATCGAGTCGATGCCGTTCCTCGAGGCGCTCCGCGAGCTCTCCTACGAACTCGGCGAAGGGC
>JASHYY010000100.1 GCA_030042815.1 Thermoplasmata archaeon
GGACGGTTCGGGGACGTTCTGGGAGCGATCGGCAGCGCGTCCGATGGGGTCGTGACGCCGAGCACGATGACCGAGATCTACGCCGAAGCCGCCCGTCACGCGGGGGTAGAGTTTCGTCTCGGGATCCCGTTCCGCTCGCTGCGACGGGCCGACGGGCGTTGGGAGCTCTCGGCCGGGGAGACCGTTCTGCGCGCCGAGCGGGTCGTGGTGGCGGCCGGGGCGTGGTCGAAGCGGATCCTCGCCGACGCCGGTCACCCGGTGCCGCTGACCCCGTATCGAACGCAAGCCGCGGTCCTGCGGCCCGCCCCTCCGGCGCCGGCCTTCTTCCCCTCCGTCCACGACATCGACCTCGACGTCTACGCCCGGCCGGAGTCGAACGGGCGGATCCTCGCCGGGGACGGGACCGAGAAGACCGAGGCGGACCCCGAGCGATTCGTCCCGGGCGGCGACGAACGCTTCGTCGCCCACCTGGCCGAGAGCTTCGAGTCCCGTTTTCCGGGGTGGGCGGACGCCGAGCTCGTTCGCGCCTGGGCCGGCGTCTGTGCTTCGACCCCCGACCGTCGCCCGCTCGTGGGACCCGTGGCCGGGGCGGAGGGGCTGCTCGTCGTGGCGGGATTCAACGGGTTCGGCGTGATGCGGGCCGGGGGGGTGGCGCACCGGCTCGCCGAGCTGCTCGCGGCGGGGGACGGCAGTTCCCGGGAGCTCGACCGGCTCGCTCCGGTGCTGCCGGGCCGGTTCCGCGGACCGGTGGTGCCGTTCCCTCCCCGTCCGGGGTTCACGCTCGAGGACGGCGATGACCCTCGCTTCTGACGCGAGGGCGATCGCGCTCCACGGGGTGCGTGCGGTCGAGCCGGGCGCCGCCGTCGGTCGGGCGCTCCGACGCGACGGTCCGGTGTGGCGGATCGGTTCGCGTTCGGTCCAACCCGGCCGGTCCGGCCGTGTCCACCTGGTCGCGGTCGGCAAGGCGGCCTCCGCCATGGTCGACGCCGCCGCTCGGACCGCGGGCCCGGGAGCCCTGGGGCTCGCGATCACGCCCCGAGGAAGTCCCCGCCCTCGGTCGGCGATCCCTGTCGTCTTCGGGGACCACCCGGTCCCCGGGGCGTCGAGCTTCGCCGCGGGCCGTCGGCTCCTGAGCTACGTCCGCTCGACCGCGAGCGAGGACCTCGTCCTTTTCCTTCTGTCCGGCGGTGGGTCGGCCGTCGCCGAGGTACCCGTCCCCGGGGTCTCGCCCGCGGACCTTCGACGGACCACCGAACTCTTCCTCGCGAGCGGCGCGCCGATCGGGGTGACGAACGCGGTCCGCCGCCACCTGTCGGACGTCAAAGGAGGGCGTCTCGCCCTCGCCACGACCGCCCGACGCTACGGGACGCTCGCCGTCAGCGACGTCGTCGGGGACGCCCCGTCCGACATCGCCTCGGGCCCGACCGTCGGAGACCCGACGACCTACGCCGAAGCGCTCTCGCTGGCCCGCCAGTACAAGGTGGAGCCACGCCTTCCGCGCGCCGTCCGGGAACACCTCGAACGCGGCGCCCGGGGGGAGCTCGAGGAGACGCCGAAGCCGTGGGACCCTCGGTTCCGCGGCGCGATCTACGAAGTGGTGGCCTCGAATCGGAGGGCGCTCGACGCGGCGGCCCGGGAGGCGTGCCGCCTCGGCTACCGCGCCCGGGTCCTCTCGTCGCGGGTCGTCGGGGAGAGCCAGCCGGTCGCGAGGGCGTTCGCCCGGCGGCTCGTTCGGAGCGCGCCTTCCTCCCGCGGGCGGCCCGTCGCCCTCCTCTCGGGTGGCGAGACCACGGTCGCGCTCGCTCCCCGATCGGGCCGGGGGGGCCGGAACCAGGAGTTCGCGCTGGCCGCCGCGAGGGTCCTCGCCGGTCACGCGGCGCTCGTGCTCTCGCTCGGGACGGACGGGATCGACGGTCCGACCGACGCGGCCGGCGGCTGGACCGACGGTACCACGCTCGAGCGGGCCCGACGGCGACGGGTCGACGTTCCGGGGGCGCTCCGACGCCACTTCGCGTACGACGCGCTCGCCCGCCTCGGAGGCCTCGTCGTCACCGGCCCCACCGGGACGAACGTGATGGACCTGCACGTCGGGTTGGTTCGGCCCCGGGCTCTACCGGGCCCGCGGGGAAGCGAACGGCGCGCGGTCTAGTCGAGGTGCCGGACCCGCTCGAGCTTTTCGAGGAACTCTACGCCCTCGCCGGACGTCATCGGCTTCCCGTCCTCCCGGGTGAGCGGGAGGCCGGCTTTTGCGCACGCTTCCGGCGGTGTCCTTCCCTCGAGGAGGAATCGGGTCGCCCGTTGCTCCCGGCGGCTCAGGGAGAGACCTCCCAGCTCGAACTCCTCGAACGCTTCGTAGGCGACCGGCGTGACGAGCCGGACGATCCGGGCGATCTCGGCCGCGTACAGACGGATCTCCTCCTGGGCGTGTGGGTCGAGGCGGAGCGAGAGGAAATGGAGGAGGTTGTAGAGGTTCAACTTCCAGTACCACTGGGTATAGTAGGCGACCGGGAGCAGCAGTCGGGCCGTCTCGCGGGCGACTCCGTCGTCGAGGGCTCGGGTGTACGCGGCGTACGCCTGCTTTGACACCGCGTCGAGGTCCGAACGGAACCGCTCGACGACCGCGTCCGGAAGCGGGTCGCCGCGACCCTGGCGGTTTCGCGTCGACTGGTGGCGCACCTCGGCCGCGGGCGGCACCTCGTATTCGTCCGGCACGACGCTGTACCGGGCGCTGTACTCGTTCGTCGAGCTGGTCCGGTGGCGGATCCACTGGCGCGCGACGAAGATCGGGAGCCGAACGAGGAACTTGAACTCCACCATCTCGAACGGCGTGGTGTGACGGTGGCGCATCAGGTAGCGGATCAGGCCCCGGTCGTCGCGGACCGACCGGGTGCCCTGGCCGTAGGAGACCCGGGCCGCCTGGACGATCGCCCCGTCGTTCCCCATGTAATCGACGAGCGCGACGAACCCGTGGGTGAGCACGGGGTGGCGGACGCCGATCTCCCGGTCCGCCTCCGGGACCGAGACGCGTCGCATCGGTGCGGAGTCCTCGGCCACGCCGCGGTGAGGAGGTCGCCGACATAAAAGGCGTCGACCGCGGGGCGGATCGCCCCGGCAAAAGCCTATTTCCGCAATCCTGCTCGATGGCGGAGGAGGCGAGCGTGCCGGACCGGATCCTCGTGGCGGTCGCGTGGCCGTACTCGAACGGCCCGTTCCACCTCGGGCACCTCGCGGGAGCCTACCTTCCGGGCGACATCTTCGCCCGATACCACCGGCTGCGGGGCCACGAGGTGCTGATGGTGTCGGGCTCCGACATGCACGGGACCCCGACCCTGGTCACCGCCGAAAAAGAGGGGGTGACGCCGCTCGAGGTCGCCGAGCGCTACCACGCCGTCAACAAGGCCGCCTTCGAGGCGCTCGGGTTCTCCTACGACCTCTACACCCACACGCACACGGTCGTCCACGAGCGGACGGTCCAGGAGCTCTTTCTGGCGCTCCTCGAACGCCGGTACGTCGACCGTCGCACGGAAGAGGGAGCGTACTGCCCGAAGCACCGGCGATTCCTACCGGACCGGTACCTGGTCGGGACCTGCCCGCACTGCGGTTTCGAGAGCGCGCGCGGCGACGAGTGCGACCACTGCGGGCGCCCGATCGAGCCCCGGCAGCTCGGGAACCCCCGGTGCGCGCTCTGCGGGACGTCGGCCGAGTTCCGACCGTCCGAGCACTTCTACCTCGACCTCGACCGGCTCCAGCCCGCCCTCGCCGAGTATCTCGCCCAGCAGTCCCACTGGCGCAGCGGCACGCGGCGCGTCGCGGAGAACTTCCTCGCCGAGGGCCTGCATCCGACCGCGATCACGCGCGACCTCGACTGGGGGATCCCGATCCCGCTCGACGGGTACGACACGAAGCGGTTCTACGTCTGGTTCGACGCGGTCACCGGCTATCTCTCCGCGTCCAAGGAGTGGGCGATCCGCACCGGAGCCCCCGAGGCGTGGCGTCGGTTCTGGGACCCCGCGGCCCCGGTACGCCAGTACTACTTTGTCGGCAAGGACAACAAGTTCCACCACACGATCGTCTGGCCGGGGATGCTCCTCGGCGCCGGGAACCTGCACCTTCCGTACGACGTTCCGGCGAACGAGTGGCTGATCCAGGCCGGCAGCAAGATCTCGAAGTCCCGGACCCGGGACCGTAGCGCGTTCATCCCCTCGCTGCTCGAGAACTATCCGCCCGACGTGATCCGGTTCTACGCGGCGCTCCTCGCGCCCCAGAACCACGACACGGAACTCGACTGGGAGGAGTTCGACTCGGTCCGGGAGGAGATCCTCTCGAACCAGTACGGTAACCTCGCCCAGCGCGCCCTCGTGCTGGCGCGCGAGCGCTACGACGGGAAGGTCCCGTCCCCCCCGGCCTCGTGGAACCCCGGGCTCGGGGGAGGGGCCGGCGAGCGGCTTCGCGCGGCCCACGCCCGGATCGGCGAGGAGTACGAACGGGTCCATCTCAAGGAGGCGCTCGACCTCACGCTCGAGGAGGTCCGCGAGTCGAACCGGCGGTTCCACGAGGCGAAGCCCTGGCAGGCCCCCGAGCCCGAGCGCTCGGTCGCGGTCTACGAGGCCCTCTGGCGGTTGCAGGCGCTCGCGGTCTGGCTCGCGCCGGTCCTGCCGTTCTCGAGCGCCGAGCTGTTCCGGATGCTCGGATACGCAAGCGGGCCGTCTCCCGGGGACTGGGACCGGGCGCTGACCCCGCCGCCCGCCGGGCAGGCGCTCGGGGAGATTCGCCCGCTGTTCCCCCGTCCCGAGTCGGGGAAGAAGGGTCCCGTCGCGGCCGAGGCCGCGCCCGCGCCGCCGTCGGAGGGGACCGCCGTCCCGCTCGCGATCCGCGCCGGCGTGGTGAAGAGCGTCGCCCTCCACCCCTCGGCCGACAAGCTCTATGTCCTCGAGGTGGACGTGGGAGAGCCGTCGCCCCGGACGGTGGTGGCCGGCCTCCGGTCGTCGTATACCCCCGAGGCGCTGAGCGGCCACCGCGTCGCCCTGCTCTCGAACCTTGCCCCGCGGACGATCCGTCGGATGACCTCGCAGGGAATGATCCTCGCGGCCGACCGCGGGGACGCGGCCGTCCTGGTCGTACCACCGGCCGAGGTCGCTCCCGGAGCGTTCGCCGAGGGCGCCGACGCCTCCGCCCGAACGATCGCCTACGAGGAGTTCGCCTCGGTGACCCTCCTCGTAGGACGCGTCGAGGGCACCGAACCCGACGGCACCACTCGCGTGTCGCTCGGGGACCGGAGCGTCGCGGTCCCCGGGCCGTGGAAGGCCGGGACCGTCCTGATGGTGCGGCTCCCGCGAGCGGATTCCGCCGCCGCCGAGGTGGTCCGTTTCGCCCCCGGACGCCCGGCCGAGGTGACCGGCGACGTCCCGCTCGGGGCCAAGGTCCGATGACCTCCGGGTTCCGTCTCGACCTGCACGTCCACTCCCGTTACTCGCCGGACTCCCACCTCACGCTCGAGCAGATCGCCGCCCAGGTTCCGTACGCCGGCGTGAAGGGGTTCGCCCTGACCGACCACAACTCGGTGGAAGGGCATCGAGAGATCGGGGGATTGCTCGAGCGGCATCCGTCGCTCGTCGTCCTGCGGGGGGTGGAAGTCTCCGCCGTCGAAGGGCACCTTCTCGCCTACGGGCTCGGGGACGCGCCGCCCGGCCGTCGTCCGCTGGCCGAGACCGCCGAATGGGTCCGAGCGCACGGCGGAGAGCCGGTGCTGGCGCACCCGTTCCGGTTTCGACACGGCGTCGGGCGCCGCGTCGCGGACGCCGCCCCCGTCACGGCCGTCGAGGTGCTCAACGGTCACTCCTCCTCGGTGGCGAACGCGCGGGCCGAGCTCGTGGCCGCCCGACGGGCGCTCGCCGAAACCGGAGGGAGCGACGTGCACGAGCTATCGGACCTCGGTCGCTCGTACACCGAGTTCCCGCTCGAAGCGACGACCGAGGACGACCTCCTGGAGGCGATCCGACGTCGCCGCGTCACGCCGGGGGGCCAGTCGCTCCGGCTGCGCGGCCGCGTCCGCGGGAGCTTGCGCAACGCGGCCCTGTTCGTCGGCCGCGGCTTCCGCTCGATCTAGGAAGCCCCCCGCCGCCTCGACGGCTTTAAACAGGGAGCCCCTGCCGTCCGCCGCGCCGAGGTGGCAGAATGGTTAATGCGACGGACTGCAGATCCGTTTCCTGGGGGTTCGATTCCCTCCCTCGGCTTGAACCTCCCGGACCCGCCCCCCACCGAGCGGTCGCCGGAGATCGTGCCCGACCGGCGACCGGAGGTCGCTTCCTTGGCTCGACCGGGGAGCTACCGGAGAGGAGATTCTCCGGTCGCGCGCGGAGTCATCCGCGGCGGGTCAGGGCCCGGATCTCCGCCCGCGTCACCGCCGGTTCGAGCGGGTGGGCGGTCCGGTAGAGCTCGACGACCCGGGGAAGGGGGTTTCCCTCGCGAACGAGCTCCCGCAGCTCCTCGCGTCGCCGGCGAGCGGACCGGCCCAGGGCGGCGTAGGCCACGCCGGCGGGAGACCCCGGGTCGATCGTCCGGTGCCCCGCGTCCCGGTCCCTTCGGGGGAGGTCCCGCGTTCCTTCTCGGGGACCGTTCTCGCTCATCGACCGTCGAGGGCGGACCCAGCACATTATCTCTCCTCCCGAGGGAGGAGCATCGTACGCCCCGCCGCGCCCTCCGCGGACGGACGCGGCCCGGACCGCGCACGGGCCCGACGACCGGCGGAAGTTCGGCGGGTCACGTCCGTGGCGGCGCGTCGCCCGCGCGAGGGCGAAACAGAGCGCACTGCAGGACCGGTTGCGGCGGGTAGTGCCGTTCCAGGAGCGGGCACCAGACGTAGACGCTGGTGGAGGTCCGGACGTACTTCGGAGGAGCCGCGCATCGGTGGCAGAGCGACTCGGGAAACGGGAGAGCGCCTACGGAGGCCATCGACCGTCCGTTGGGAGGCAGAGTTCCCCGCCGCTTGAGGTGTTCATCCGAGGCCGGAACGGGCCAAGGCGTTCCCGGACGACGGGGGGCCCACCGGAGTCGCGGCCGGGAGCCTCATTCCGAGACGCGCACCGCCTCGGCCGGGGGGAGTCGGGCGGCGCGCAGCGACGGGAGCGCGATCGCGACGAGCACGAGCAGGTAGGTGATCGCCCCGACCTCGATCACCGTCAGCCACGGAGCGACGAAGTGCTGGACGTCGTTGGCCGCCGCCTCCGGGCTCACCGAAAGGTTGTAGATGATGAGCAGGCCGAGCCCGGCGCCGATCACCACCCCCAGCACGGTGACCAGAGAATACTCCAGGATGAGCGACCGGAGAACCATCCCCTGGGTGAACCCGATCGCCCGCAGCATTCCGATCTGTCGGCGTCGCTCCACGACCGCGCGGAGCGCGAAGATCCCCATCGCCGCGATCCCGACGGCGAGGCCGAGGCCAACGAAGATCTCGAGGAGGCCGATGAAGCCCTCCGTCGTCGCGATCGACTGGGCCATCAGGCTCGGGAGGTCGTAGAGGACGAGGCCCGTCGAGAAGAACGCCCGCTTCGCATCCTGCGCGGCGAGGTTGGCCGAGGCGCCGGGGGCGAGCGTCAGGAAATAGGCGCTCTGGGTCGCGTAGCCGAGGGTCGCCGCCGTCGACGGGTTGAGCCAGACCCCGGTGATGATCGATTCGCTCAGGATCCCGACGACCGTCACGTTGGTCGTTCGCGCCCCGTTGGGAGTGGTCACCGAGATGGTCCCTCCGACCCGAACCGTAGGGTGGGCCGAGCTCGCGGTCGAGAACGCGCTCGGGAGGTTCGAATAGCTCTCGTCCAGGATCGCCGCGGAGGGGTTGGTCGCGACGTCCTCGAACGTCGCCGCCGCGCTCATCCCGTAGAGCGTCGACTGGAACCCGAAGCCGTTGGTCTGGTAGAAACTCGCCGGACCGCTCGCGTTCGTCGGAGCGGAGTAAAGTCCGTCCCGGTAGGGTTTTCCGGTCCATCCGGAGACGTTGATGTCCGCGACGCCGGTGACGAGGGGGACGGCGTTCGAGAACTGGGGTGCGAGCGTGCCGTTCGCCTGGATCTGGCTCCACAGGTTCGGCATCGCCACCTGCGACTGTCCGAAGAAGGTGTAGCCGCCGGTCTCGGCGGCGATCGAGTCGTTCAGGCTCCCCTGGAGGGTCGAGCCGGCGCCCGCGGTGGCGATCATCGTGAAGACCACGAGCGAGAAGATCGTGAGGCTGACCGCCGTCCGGCCGGGTTGTCGGGTCGGGTAGTCCATCCCCATCCGGAGGACTGGGCTCGACTGCGCACGCTTTCCCAGCAGCCGGCGCAGGAGCCCGACGAGCGGGTCCGCGTTCAGCAGGAGGGCGAGGAGCACCCCTCCGACGAGGATGACGCCCTCGACAAAGAGATTGAAGAGGCTGATCGCGTGCGCCGAGCCGAACAGGTACGTGTGGAGGGGCTCGTAGCCCCCCCAGACGACGAGCGCGAGCCCGACGGCGGTGAACACCACCCGGTTCTTCAGGAACCGGGCCGCGATCAGTCCGAGCCCGAGGATGACGAGCGCACCGGTGATGATCGGGTAGGAGAGCTGACCGGTCCCCCGGTAGGTGGCGAAGAACCCGGCCAACCCCAGGACGGCGACGACCGCGCCCAGGTACGCGAGAACGGTGTAGGTCCGCACGGGCGCCTTCGGCTCCGGGATGTCCCGGATCGCCCGGACGATGTTGAGTTGGCTCGCCCGGCGGCAGGCCACGACGACCGTCACGAGCGTCAGGAGGAACCCGGCGACGTAGGCGATGACGAGGCTCTGTCCGGTCACGGTGAACGACTGGAGGATCGCGCCCTGGGGGATCCCCTCCGACCGGAGGATCGACCCGGCGAGGACGACGAGGAAGTACCCCACCCCGACGCCCACCACCGTCCCGGCCGCGGCGCTGCCGGCGGCGTACGCGACCCCTTCGAAGAAGTAGGCGTAGACGAGCTCGCCGCGCCGCATCCCGATCGCCCGCAGCATCCCCATCTCGCCCTTGCGCTCCTCGGCGAGCATGACGAAGATCCCGACGATCAGCATCGCTCCCGCGAGGATCGAGAAGAGTCCGAGGACGAGGAACAGGGTCAGCAGGCTCTGGCCGCTCGTCGCGGCGTGGTCGAGGCCGGTCGAGAGCGGGGTCTTGACGGTGAGGCCGTACTCGCCGAGGAGTCCTTCGAGCGTCGTGTTGAGGTAGGCGCTCACGGTCGGGGCGATGGACGCGCCCGCGCTCTGCGAGCCGGCGTTCGTGATCGCGATGTAGTTGATCAGGCCCGGGGCCTTCTCGATCGCCTGCGCCGTGGCGAGCGTGACGAACACGTTCCCCGGGCTCAAGCCGGCGGTGATGAACGCTCCGCGGAGGTTCTCCTGGACCACTGCCTGGACCTTCAGTTCGACCTCGGTTTGCCCGAAGACGAGGACCGTATCCCCCGCGGTGGCGTTGATCGTGCTCGCGGTCTGGTCGTCGATCAAGACCTCGCCGGGGAGGGGCCCGGGGATGATCGTCCCGTTGTCCGCGACGAACGTTCCGAGCGCGGCGCTCTGATTGGCGTTGACGCCGATGAGGTTGAGACCGGTCTCGGGCGTGCCCGTCGACCGGTCGTAGACCGCGGCCCCGTCGATGATCTCGGGCGTGACCCCGACGACCGAACCGTAGCCGGAGACGGCGGTCGAGACGTTGGTGTACACGGAGTAGGGATAGTAGGCGAGCCCACCGGAGGACGAGGTCCC
>JASHYY010000101.1 GCA_030042815.1 Thermoplasmata archaeon
CTGTCCCGTGCCGCGATGCGCCAGCGCCTCCAGAAGGAACGTGGAGGAGACTCCCTGGGCGACGCCGGTTTCGATCGCAAGACGGGGTCGGAGCCGGAGCATGAGGACGTACAGCAGGACCTCTTTTGGGCTCGGCATCCCTCCGAGCACCGACCCCGAGATCTCCCGAGCCGAGTAGCGAGCGACGAGGTCCCGAAGAAGGTACGACGAGATCCGCTCCACCGAGGCGACGGCATCGACCCATTCGTCGCGTTCCAGTACCGATTCGGCGGCGTACACCGCGTACATGAGGAGGGCGAGCTGGGAGGGCGTGTGGGCCCGAACCTCTTCCCCCGAGCGGAAACGGAGGGGGAACGGACCTCCTTCGAACGGTCGGAAGCCGGACTCGAAGAAGGAATGGCTCAGGGGAAGCGACGAGAGTCCGACGAGGAAGCGGCGCTCGACTTCGGCTGCGTTCTCGAGGTTTCGTCGCAGGGCGCGATGGACCGCCAGGTGGGCGTACGCCTGCGAGGGCCGCCGGCCGGGCACGAGCAAGCGGCCGAGCAGGGGATGCGGTCGCGCTCCGGCCGGATCCCGGGGTTGCACGCCGCGGGCAAGGCCTTGCCCGTACGATAAGTTTGGCAGGCGGACCCGTCCTGCGGTCCTTCGTTCCCCCGGTGCTCTCCGAAGGTGGGACCCGCCGACTACCGGGAGCTGAGCCCGCGCGGCAGGGCGACCGGATTGATGAACCCGAGCGACGCGAGCTCGGTCCGTTTCAGCGGTAAGTAGAACCGAAGGGCCCACCGTCGCGAGCCGATCGAGAGCAGCAGCAGGAACGCAAGGATCGCCGCGTTCCGAACGTCGCCCTCGCGCAGGTTGCCGAGGACGGCCCGGACCGCCCGCCGCCGAGGGTGGGCCGACCGCGAGACCGTGCGGCCGGTCATGGTCCAAACGAGGGTCTCGTAGGATTGTTCGCGGCAGTGGGCGAACCGGCGGGCGCTCGCGGTCGGAGCGGCGAGGGTGAGCCATTCGAACGAGCGGACGGTGCCTTCGAGGAAACGCAAATGGTCGGCCGGAAGGGTGTCCTCGTGGAGCAGATGGGTCCCTTGGCTCACGTGGGCCCGGAAGTCGACGAGCACGCGGGTCCCGTCCACGATCGCGTCGCCCGGAGGACCGAGCAAGAGGAGGATCGCGAAATCCTGAGCGTTCGTGACCCGGCGGAGCGACGTGAGCTCGGGAAGGATTGCCGACCGTCGCACCGCGATCGAGCTGGTGTTGTAGAACCCCCCCATCCGGCGGAGGTATCCGAGGCGGGTCCGCGCCACGGGAAGCGAGGCGCGGGTGTAGATCGAGCGGAACTCGGGGGGCGTGTCGAGGGCGCGTCCGGACTCGTCAATGCGTTGGAATCCGTGGTGGAAGTAGACCACCTTCGGGTCGGTAAACACCTCGATGATGGCCCGCAGCTTTTCTGGGTGAAACCGGTCGTCATCGTCGAGAAACGCAATGACGTCGCCTCGGGCCTGGACGACCCCGGTGGCGAGCATGTCGCCGACCGCGCGGGCGTCCGATTCGATGACGGAGACCCCGCGTTCGACCAGTCGAGCGTTGAGCTCCGGGCTCACCCCATGCGCCACGACGAGGATCTCGTAGCGAGCGCGATCCACGTCGCATCCGAGGACGGAGTCGACCGCCTCGAGGACGTACTGTTCCCTCCGGAACACCGGGATGACGACTGAGACCGTCTCGCGCTCGGTCACCCCTGGTTCCACCCGGCCCTCACCAACGCGACCGACACCTACTGAGGCCCCCGAGATAAAAACCGTTCGCCTCCGATCCGCCCCCGGGGGGCTCGTTCCCGGAAGGTCGGCTACTCGTACCCCCAGGACCGGAGGGCGGAGAGCACCCGCGTGTCTTCGTCGGGGTGGAGTTCGGGAGCGAAAGGAGCCGGGAGCCGCTGGGAAAGGAACGGTTCGATCAACTCATGCCAGGCGGTCGTGGCTTCCAGCCCGTCCAACGCCTCGGGATCCACCGCATCCGGGTCCCCGTTTCGCAGGTCCCACCGATACACGACGTGCGATTCGGTGTCGGCGACGTACTTCGTGTCCCCGCAATAGGCAGCGACCAGACGGCGGTTCCAGAGCTCTCCCGGGTACCGTCCTCGAAGAACCCGGGCCGTGTCGTGAGCGGGACGACCGTCGCAGTACACGACCCGTTCCGGCCCGTCCGGCGAGGGCGCGAGTTCGGCCGCCGCCGGCCCTTCGGGTCCCGGCTCCTCCACCCAGGAGGCGATCCATCCCGGGATTTCGCTGAGCGATACCCATCGGGCCGTGCGGGTCGGACGTAGGCCCGGAGCCCGAACCAGCAGCGGAACCCGGGTGACCGACTCGGCCGAGCCGTTCCCGTGGTAGACGAATCCCCCTTCGCCGAACGACTGCCCGTGGTCCGCCGTGACGATGACGAACGTGCGGTCGGCCTCGCCGCTCTGGTCGACGGCTCGCAGGATCTCGCCCACCTTCGCGTCGGCCCGAGCGATCTCCGAGAGGTATCCGCGCTCGAGGTCGGACCACGGAATCCGGTCCCGAAGCTGGGGGACCATCAGCGCGTGGTTGCGGGATACGAGTCGGTATCCGAGACGTCGGATCCCGGCGCGGCTCCATTCGGAAGCGTTCCGGAACGGCTCGTGCGCGTCGACGACGTTGATCAAGGCGAAGAAGGGAGACGACCGAGAGCGATGGGTGAGCCACTGATCGAAGTCGTGAACGATACGCCCGTCCGCGACCGCGTACTTCCGCGTCTGATACCACAATCCCTCCACGGCCGAGATCGCGAGGCCCGCCGCCGGGAGCTGACGCAACAGCGAGACGACCCGATCCCCGTACACGATGCGACGGACGCTCTGGACCAGGGAGTTCGCGTTCGACTCCCACAGGTCGGCCGTCGTGATCCCGGCCGAGGTTCGGACCGAGGAGAACCCTTCTTCCAGCCCCAGTCCGGCGACCAGAAGGTCGTTCTCGGTGAACAGCGCCGTCTCGTATCGGTGCTCCTGCCGGAGCCAGTGGGCCAGGCTCCCATGGATCGGGGGGACTCCGGGCGAGGGGAACGCCCCGGTCGGTCTCCCGTTCAGCATCGCGTAGTGCGAAGGGTAGGTCCAGTTCGAGGGAGCGATCGCCCGGTCGAAGACGACCGATTGGTCGGCCAGCCGGTCGAGAACGGGCGTCCGAGCGGTACGGCTCCCGCCCCAGCGGGAGAGGCTCTTCGCCCGCAGGCAATCGAGCACGACCAGGAGAACGTTCGGGGGTTCGGCAGACTCCATCCGATCACCCCCACACGGCGGCGAGGCGACCGCGGTCCGTGGGCCGACGTCCGCGGGGTTTCGTTCCGTCGTTCCGGTGATACGAACCGACCGACCTCATGCGAGCCGCCGCGTGCCCGAGCCCCTGCGGACTCGCGGAGGAGCAGACAGGAAGGAGAGATAAACCGCGCGCCCGACTCGTCGGCGTGCGGGAGGCAAACGTTCCCTAGGCCGAGAGCTGCTGCAATGTAACGGCATACAGCCGGGACGCCACCGAATTCGAGACGGTCCATCCCGCGATCCCCCATACGCCGTTGCCCTTCCAGTCCATCCTTTCCGTCACGTTCAGGGTCCCCGAGTACGGTCCCGAGGTCGGATTGTCGACGTACGTGTAGTTTTGAGTGGTCGGTGGGCCGGTCCCGAACCGGAACGTATAGGTGTGCTGCTGGCTCACCGGGCCCGAGGCGACCGTCTCGATCTCGACCGGGTACTCGTCCGTGTCGAGACGGATCTGATTTCCTCCGTTCTCGGCAGAGATCGACACCCAGAACGTGACCTCGTAGGAACCGGGGAGCAGGGAGTAGAAGTAGGGACCATACCAGAGCAGCGTGGCCGCGGGCGTTCCCGAAGCGGCGAAGACGGACGGGCCGTAGATCGAACTGTTCGTATCGTCCAAGCGGGAGTGGTTCCCCGGCTTGATCGGTCCGCCGGCCCAAGTGGCATCGAACGGTACGTACAGTTCGGGGGGACCGGTCCAGCCACGCTCCAAGAGCAGCGTCCCGTTGTCCTCCGCCACGATCCCGTAGCTCGAGAGATTGGCGAACTCCGAGACGACCGCGGAGCTCTCGAAGTCGACGAAGAAGTCGAGGAGAACGTAGGTCGAGCGGTTGACGTACGAGTCGAGCCATCCCACGAACGTCGCGTTCGGCTGGAAGCTCGAGCTGATCGGGACGACGAACGCGTTCACCCGGCTCGACACCTCGGGAAAGACGGCGGAAACGGTCAGAACGGACGCCGACGGGGGGATGAGCTCGATGATCCGGTGCAGCGCTTCGTCGTGCGCGCTGACCGTGGGCAGCCCGTGCTCTACCTGCGGGTTGTTCCACCAAGGTGCCGGCAAGAGAGGGGACACCATGCTCGTGGAAACCCCGACGGCGAGCACCAGAACGGCCGCGGCCACGACCGGCGGGCCGGTCGCGCGAGAAAGACGCCAGCGGGTCTCGCGAGGCGGAGGGGCTGTCGACGACTCGGCCGCGGGCCGGGCCCACCAGAACTTTCGAAGCCGTGCAAGACCGAAGACCGCTCCGGCCGCGAGAAACGGCAGAGGATACGCGGCATACTGGTCGCCGAATTGGTAGAGCGTCCCGCCGTTGGAGAGTGCGATCAAGACGACCCACGCGGCGACCGGGAGGAGCAGCCGTTTCGGGCCGAGGAGGGAGAGAAACCCGAAGGTCCCGAAGAGCACGAGGACGTAGGCGATCTTATCGACGAAGTCGTACGCCAGTGCCGCGACCGCGGCACTCGGGTGAGTAATCGCGTAGGGAACCGACGTGAAGAACGTGACCCCCGGACCGAGCTTTCGGTAGACATCCGAGTAGGCGGACCCGGTCGAATACTGGGCCCCGTGAAACAGGAAATACCCCGCCGTGAGAGCGAGACCCAGCCAGGCGAGCGGAAAAAGCGTCGCCACGGTCGACCGCGACCAGCCGGGCGTCGGGGCCCGCTGACGGTGGACCAGGGACCAACCGAGGGCGAGAAGCCCTGCCAGCCCGAGGACAAAGAGGAGCGCGGAGACCGCCTCGATCGTAGAGAGCGCGAGCAGCCACGACGCGACGAACGACCAGCGCCCCCCGTAGTAGTACGCGTAGATCGCCCACAGGACCGCGGCCGGAACCAGGGCCTCCGGATGGAAATCGTACCAGCCGATCCCCATCAGGGCAGGGGACGCGAGATAGACCCCACCGACGAGCGTGGCCCACGTTTCCGGGAGACCGATCCGACGGGCCAGAAAATAGATCGGGACACAGCCGACCGCGAGCGCGGCCGCCTGGAGCACCAGTAGCCCCGACGGAGTGGGGGCGAGGGCGTAGAAGGGTAGTACGATCACG
>JASHYY010000102.1 GCA_030042815.1 Thermoplasmata archaeon
GACGCGGACGTCGTGGTCACGACCGCCGCGATCCCCGGCCGCAAGGCCCCGATCCTCGTACGCGACGAGATGGTCGCCCGGATGCGGCCGGGATCGGTGATCGTCGACCTCGCCGCGGAGACGGGCGGCAACTGCACGCTCACGAAGCCCGGGGAGACCGTGGTCGCGAGCGGCGTGACGATCGCCGGCCCGATCAACCTGCCGAGCCAGCTGCCGTTCCACGCGAGCCAGATGTTCGCGAAGAACCTCCAGTCGTTCCTCACGCTGCTCATCACCAAGGAGGGGAATCTCGTGACCGACTACTCCGACGAGATCCTCGCCGGGAGCCTGCTCGTCGCCGACGGGACCGTACGGCACCGGCCGACCGCGGACCTGCTCGCGGGGGGGAAGTAGATGGCCGCCGACATCTGGACGGCGCTGTTCATCGCGCTCCTCGCGGCGTTCGTCGGCTACGAGGTGATCAGCCGGGTCCCGGTCCTGCTCCACACGCCGCTGATGAGCGGCTCGAACTTCATCCACGGCATCGTCCTCGTCGGGGCGATCGTCGCCCTCGGGCTCGCCACCACGCCGCTCGAGGACGCGATCGGGCTCGTCGCCGTCGTGATGGGGGCGCTCAACGTCACGGGCGGCTACATGGTCACGGTCCGCATCCTCGCGATGTTCGACCGGTCGAAGGGCAAGGGAGGGGCGCCATGACCTCCTACGTCCAGGACGCGATCAACGCGGTCTACGTGGTCGCCGTCCTCGTCTTCATCCTCGGCCTCAAGGCGATGAGCGGGCCGTCCACGGCCCGCCGCGGGATCGTCTACGCCGGCGCCGCGATGCTCCTCGCGGTCGTCGTGACGTTCGCGAGCCCGGGGCTCTCGAACTTCCTCCTGATCTTCGTCGGTGTCGCGATCGGCGGGCTCGGCGGGTGGTACTGGGCCCGCGTCGTGAAGATGACCGCGATGCCCCAGATGGTGGCGATGTTCAACGGGATGGGCGGCGGCTCGGCGGCCGCGATCGCGGCGGTCGAGATGCTCGGCCACCTCTCCGACCTGACGAGCTCCTCGCTGAGCCTCGCCGGGGCCGTCATCGGTTCGATCTCGATCGCGGGCAGCATCATCGCGTTCCTGAAGCTCCAGGGCTGGATGACGTCGAAGCCGATCGTCCTGCCCGCGCGGCAGGTCGTGAACACCGCGGTCCTCGTGGTCGGCGTCGGCTTCGGCCTCTACGCCCTCGTCGTGCTGCACACGTTCTGGCTCCTGCCGTTCTACGTCCTCCTCCTGCTCTACGGGATCCTCTTGACGCTCCCGATCGGCGGCGCCGACATGCCGGTCGTCATCAGCCTGTTCAACGCCCTCACGGGGATCGCGGTCGGTCTGGACGGGTTCGCGCTCGTCAACGGGCCGCTCGGCGACGCGGGCTACGCGATGGTGATCGCGGGCGTCCTGGTCGGGGCGGCGGGTTCGCTGCTCACCCTGCTGATGGCGAAGGCGATGAACCGGTCGGTCTCGAACGTCTTCTTCAGCGCCTTCGGCGCGACCGAGGAGACCGGCGCGGCCGTCCAAGGCCAGCTGAAGCCGATCGACGCGGCGGACGCCGCGATCCAGATGGCGTACGCGAACCAGGTCATCATCGTCCCCGGCTACGGCATGGCGGTCGCGCAGGCCCAGCAGAAGGTGAAGGAGCTCGCGGACCTCCTCGAGGCGAAGGGCGTGACGGTGAAGTTCGCGATCCACCCCGTGGCGGGCCGCATGCCCGGCCACATGAACGTGCTCCTCGCGGAGGCCGGCATCTCCTACGACAAGCTGTTCGACCGCGACGAGATCAACGCGGAGTTCCCCGCGACCGACGTCGCGTTCGTCATCGGGGCGAACGACGTCGTGAACCCGGCCGCGCACCGGCAGGGGAGCCCGCTCTACGGGATGCCGATCCTCGACGTCGAGCAGGCGAAGAACGTCATCGTCAACAAGCGCGGTCAGGGGAAGGGGTTCGCGGGCGTCGAGAACGACCTCTTCTACCGCGACAACACCCGCATGCTCTACGGCGACGCGCAGACGGCCGTGGGGAAGCTCGTCAGCGAGCTCAAGAAGGCGACGTAGGTCCCGGTCCTCGATGCCCCGTCCCGGTCGCTCCCGGCGTCGCGACGACGCCCGGCGGGGAACGGAGCGAGAGCTTCGACTGCGCCGGGCTCGGCCGTCGGACCTCCCCGTGCTGTCCGAGCATCGTCGGCGGATGTTCCGCGAGATCGGCCGATGGAGCCCCCCGGTCCTCGCCCGGTCGGAGCGAGCCTACCGCCGCTGGGCCCGCCGGGAGATGGCGGCGCACCGGCTCTTCGGGTTCGTGGCGGAGGACCGGCCGGAGGGCCGGGTCGTCGGGAGCGGCGTCGTCTGGCTGCAGCCGTCGCAGCCCCGCCCCTCCCCCCTCGCGCGGAACTCGATGCCGTACATCATGTCGATGTTCACGGAGCCGAGCTATCGCGGCCGCGGGGTCGCCTCTTCGCTCGTCCGTTTGATGGTTCATTGGGCCGCGGCGCGCGGCTACCGACGGGTCTTCCTGCACGCCTCCCGGAAGGGACGCCCCGTCTACGAGCGCCTCGGCTTCGAGCCCGGCAACGAGATGCGACTTGACCTCCCCGGGCGGGCGCGGGGACGGTCCTAGGTCGGCGTCACGGGTTCGGCTACGGCGGAGGTCGCCCGGCGGGCCCACTCGCGACGCCACAGGTCGACGAAGAGTCCGATCAAGAGGACCGTGAGCACGACGTCGAGGACCGCGCTCGGCCAGGTGATCCCGTCGTCGAGCGCCCACACGTTGTAGGCGAGGTCGTAGTTGATCGACCCGACGAAGGCGATCGCCCAGAGCCACCCGCGGGCCCGGGCCCCCGCGAGCGCGACCGGGACGAGGTAGACGAGGATGTTGAACGAGAGGAACGGGGTGAGGAGCGCGAAGCCGGTGAGGACGATCGACGCCCCGCCCACCGCGTTCCGGACCAGGAAGAAGACGGCGAGCACGAGCGCGACCGTGAGCCCGGCCTCGACCGCTTCGATCCAGAGCGCCGACGGGAGGGCGTTCGCGAGCAGGAAGACCCCGTAGAAGTTCAGCGAGAACGAGCGTCGTCCGACCTGGTTCAGGATGACGGGTCCGAGGAAGTCGTCGCGCCAGACCGCGTAGGAGAGCGCGGTGAACCCGCCGAACACCGCGAGGGCCACGCCGAACGCCGCGTACCGGTACCGCCGGTTCGACCCGGTCGCCCCGAGGATCGGAAAGACGTTCGGGAACCGGGCGGTCGCGAGGAAGCCGCCGACGGCGGCCGCGACCACCTCGTTGCGTCCGGCGAGGTAGAGCGACAGGAGGACGGTGACCGGCACGATCGCGTTGGTCGCGCCGTCGATCTGGGAGGAGATGAGCGGGACGACGAGCGCCGAGGTGCCCACGAACAGGAGGACCTGGCGCCGGTCCGGGCCCGCGACGAACCACGTCAGCGGGAGGACCGAGAACGCCACGAGGCCCCAGACCACGTAGAGGCCGGGAAGGCCTCCGAGGCTTCCGACCGCGTCGATCAGGACGGCGGCGAGGCCGTAGGGGATCTCGATGTGGCCGCCGCAGTCGGAGACGGTGAACGGGTTGGTCCCGGCCCAGAACGCCCGGCCCGAGTTCAGGACCCCGATCGGGTCGCTCACACCGGGGGGATGGCACCCGTACTGGCCGCTGAGGATCCCGTAGGTGCTGACCGCGGCGAAGGCGACGAGGCCGGCGATCATCACCGGTTGCCAGTCGAGCCAGTGGAGGTCGTCGCGTCGGGAGAGGGTCCGCAACAGGCGGAGGACCCGCGGTCGGAGCCACGCGCCGGCCCGGGTCGACGTCGGGTAGAGGATCACGGCCAGGTTGAGCGCCGCGAGGCCCGCGAAGACCCCCCAGGTCACCGCGTTGAACCAGTCGGCCATCCGCGAGCTCCCCGGTCGCCCCGCGGCGAGCGGGCCCGGTCTATTTCAGTACTCGCCCGATCGGGGCGGACGCGGGGACCGGGAGCTACGCCGTCGCGAAGGGCGGGGGAGGCGCCCTCGGAGCGGGCGCGACGACCGGGGTCGACCCCCGGCCCCCCGCGGGGGAGAACCGTCGCGGCAGCGGCGCCGTGAGGTTCCGGACGACCTTGCGGAGGTAGCGCTCGGTGAAGATGTCGGGCAGCGACCGGGCGACGCCGTCCTCGAAGACCTCGGTGGCGTACCACTTCGAGCCGAATCGGGCGAGGGCGAGCAGGACGGGGATCGCGTCCTCTCCCTTCGCGGTCAGCCCCCACTTGACGTAGTGTCGGCCCCGTTCCACGACCTCGATGAGACCCTCGCGCTCGAGCTCCCTCAGCCGCATCGTGAGCACCCGGTTCGTGAGCCCCGGGGTCGTGCGCAGCATCTCCCGGAACCGTTGCTTTCGGTAGAGCGCGATGTTGCGCAGCACGAGGAACGTCCACTTGCGTCCCAACACGCCGAGGCTGGCCTGGACGGGGCATCCGCAGAACTCTACCTTGAGCTCCCGAGGGGAGTCGGGGCCCGGCGCGCCGGCGACGGTCACGCGAGAGCCAGAGCGGGCGGGGTTCTTATGGTATACTATAGTAACCATCTCGCCGGCGCCGACCGCCCGGCCGCCGCGGCCTAGGTCGCCGCGCAGTCGAGCACCGCCGCCCCGGTGACCCGTCCGTGCTTGAGGTCGGCGAGGGCCTCGTTCGCTTCGCGGAGCGGACGGACGCTCACGCGCGTCTCGAGGCGCAGGCGGAAGGCGAGCTCGAGGAACTCGCGGGCGTCCGCCCGGGTGTTCGCCTCGACGCTCACGATCTTCCGCTCGCCGAAGAGGAGCCCGTCGTAGTCGATGGACGGGAGGGGAGTGAGGTGGATCGCAGCGATCGAGAGCGTCCCTCCCTTCTTCAACTCGCGCAACGCGTCGACGACGACCTCCCCGACCGGCGCGAAGACGACGGCGCTGTCGAGGTTCGGGGTCGGCGCGGCGATCCTCGGCTTCGAGGTGAGGACGGATTCGGCCGCGCCCAGCTCTGCGGCGAGCGCGAGGTGGTCCGGGTTGCGCGAGTAGGCGACCGTCTCGTAGCCGAGCCGGGCCGCGAGCTGGAGCGCGAGGTGCGCGGACCCTCCGAAACCGAAGAAACCGATGCGTCCGCCCGGGCGCGGCAGCGCCAGCTTGAGCGCGCGGTACCCGATGACCCCCGCGCACAGGTAGGGAGCGATCCGGAAGGGGTCGGACGGCGGCGGCAGCGGGAACACGTACGCCTCGTCCCCCACCGCGTACTGCGCGTAGCCTCCGTCGACCGAGTAGCCGGTGAACACCTTCGCGACGCACAGGTTTTCGCGCCCGGTGAGGCAATATTCGCAGCGGCCGCAGGTACGGTGCAGCCAGGGGATCCCGACCCAGTCGCCGACCGAGAGACGGCGCACTTCCTCCCCGGTCCGGACGACCCGTCCGACGATCTCGTGGCCCGGGACGACCGACGGCCGGAGCGGCGGGAGGTCTCCCTCGACGACGTGGAGGTCGGTGCGGCAGACCCCGCAGGCCCGCACTTCGACCAGCACCTCCGGCCCGCCGGGAACCGGCGGCTCCCCCTCCTCGAGGACGAGCGGCCGGCGGTCCGCGGACGCCGGTCGGGCGAACCGCATCGCCTGCATCGGACCCTCGTTCGCCGCCGACGGGGCGGGTTCCGTCGGACGACCGGCGGGTGCTAGAGATCCCGGCGGATAACCGTTCGTCCGGTTCCGATCCGGGCGCGACCGGAGGAGATCGGTCGCGCGCGCCATCGTTCGCGGGACGAGAGCCTGCCGCTGCTCCGGGCCGTCCGCGGAATCCGGGTCCTCGATGCCGCCCGCGCACCGCAGTGGGCGCGGCCAGATTCGAACTGGCGACCTTCACCGTGTCAGGGTGACATCATAACCACTAGACTACGCGCCCGCGCGGGCGGCCACCGACGGACCGCTCTTAGCCCTGACG
>JASHYY010000103.1 GCA_030042815.1 Thermoplasmata archaeon
GGTCGAGGAGCCCGTCGACGTCCTTCGCCGGCCGCCGCTCGTCGGCGGCGCGGTAGAGCTCGAGGGAGTAGTGGGAGGCGACATCGATGTTGTGCGCCTCCTTGTCGACCTCGGTGGGGTCGAGGCGCGTCGTGAGGACGAGCGGCTTGTCCATCAGCGCCCCGCGGCTCTCGGGCAGGTAGGCGCGCGAGAAGTTCAGGAGCGCGTCGAGCAGCAGGGTCACCGAGTCCTCGTCGCCGTCGCAGTTCCGCCGCTTCGCGGCGTGGAAGACCGGGTGCGCGAAGCACGCCTCGGCGTCCGTGAACCCGAGGAGGCGGCCCGCGACGCCGCCCGACGTGTGGGGCGCGAGCGCGACCACGACCTGCCCGACGAGGTCGTTCGGCCGGTCGGCCCGGTAGAACGGGTCGAGGTTGTAGACGCGGACGAGCTCGTCGTCGACGAACTGCGCGAGGCGGGTCAGGTACTCGCCGCACGAGCGGGAGACGATGACGTCCTGCGGGGCGAGCTCGACCAGCTGCTCCGGGTCGGTGAGCGGCGCTCCCGCCCAGTCGTGCGCGTAGCCGAGCCGGGCGAGCGTCGCGAGGTCGGCGCCGACCTCCGCCGGACGGAAGTGGGTCAGGGGGAGGTCGGTGAGGTCGAAGCGGGCCGTCCCGTCCTGGTAGACCGAGATCGAGTGGGCGGCGCGGAGGATCCCCTTCTCGATCGCCTCGGGGACCTTTCCGGGGGAGGTGAGACCCTTCACCCCTTTCACGACCGGGACCTTTCCGAGGTGGAGGCGGTTGAGCGCGTCGCTCCAGAGCCGGGCGACCGGCAGCGGCTGCGTCGCGACCTCCCCGGTCGGTTGGGTGTGCGCGCCGCACGGGCAGCGGGTCCAGACCGTTGTACGTCCGCATGCGGGACAGCTGCGCACGCCGAGGTCGACGGGCGTCCCCTCCCGCATCGTGCGGCGCGCCGCCTCCGGGACCGAGCGCGTCGGGCCCCCCGCGGCGCCGACCGGGAAGAGCGCGTGCACGTTCGGCTGCATCGTCCGCTGGTACGCCTTCTCGGGCCGGCCGACGCGGCCGCCGACGCGGGACGGGGCGCGCGCCCGCACGGTCACGCCGGCGAGCCGGCTCACGTACTCGAGCGGGTCGGTCGCGACCGGCTCGAGCGGCACCGAACGGACGAGGACCCCGTCCGCGGCCGCGAGGCCGAGGCCTCCGACGAGCGCGGCGCTCGCGTCGGGCTCGCCCCGCACGCGGTCGCCCTCGACCGGGAAGAAGAGGAACCCGAGGCGGCTCAGGGTCGCGTGCCAGTACGGGTCCGCGGGCAGCTCGACCCCGTCACCGACCCAGCGACCGGTCCGCTCGACGAACTCGCCGAGCGCCCGGATCTCCGCGCTCGTGAGGTCGTGCCAGAAGAGCAGCCAGCGGGGATGGAGCGGCACGCGCAGGCGGCGCCCGATCGCCACCGCCTCGGCGTACGAGGCGCCGAGGGTCTCGGGGCACGGGTCGGCCCCGGCCGCGCGCAGCTCCTCGAGATGCCAGTCGACCGAGTAGCTCCCGGGGACGAGCGGCCGGTTGTTCTCGAGGAACTCGCCGAAGGAGACGAGGATCTCGCCGAGGTCGACGATCCGTCGCACCCTCGGGCGCAGCACCTCGGCGCGCCCGACGTCGTGGACGGCGGTCACGGTCCCGTCGTCGAGCTCGACGATCGGGCCCTCGATCGTGTCGCAGATCCCGATCGCCGCGGCCTTGCCGGGGTACTCGAGCTTGACCTGGGTGCCGATCGCGACGAAATGCTGGAGGATCACCATCGTCGCCGGGTTCACCGCGCAGGCCGCGAGGCCGGTCGTGCGCGCGCGCCCGTAGGTGAGGCGGAACCCGCCGGGGTGGTTCGGGTGGGCGAGGACGGGACGCCCGCCGACCGAATCCTGGAGGTACTTCGGGGTCCGGGCCTCCTCGTCGTCGTTCGCGTGGAGGCCGAGCTCGGCGAGGAACTCCCAGCCCTCGAGGCCGAGTTTCTCCACGACCTTCCGCAGCTTCGGAGCTTTCTGGCAGAGCCCTTCCGCGATGACGAGGCAGGCGCCGCCGCGGATGCCGTTCGTCGGCACGCGCTTCAGGTTCCGCCAGGCGCTGACCTCGGCGTCCCCTTCGGTCGC
This sequence comes from Thermoplasmata archaeon, assembly GCA_030042815.1. Taxonomy (GTDB): domain Archaea; phylum Thermoplasmatota; class Thermoplasmata; order Lutacidiplasmatales; family UBA184; genus Lutacidiplasma. Next base: position 2,141 of record JASHYY010000103.1, read on the forward strand.
CTCGCCCGAGATCGCCACCGGCACGTTCCGGGCGACGAGCTCGATCTCCTCGGGCGTCGGCACGTATTGGAGGTGCTGGTGGTACTTGTACAGCGGGATCTCCTCCTTGTACCGCTCAACCTCGGCCGGTTCCGGCCGGAACGGGGCGAGGCCGAGGTCCCGCCGGACGATGTCGGCGAGGAGGACGCTGAGCGCCTGCGCAGTGCCCCCGGCCGCCCGGATCGGTCCCGCGTAGTACAACTCGATGTACTGGGTCCGGTCCGGACCTTCGCACACGTGCACCTCGGCGAGCCCCTCGAGCGGCGCGACGAGGATCCCCTCGGTCAGGATCGCGAGGCCGACCCGGAGCGCGGCGTCGACGCGGGCGGCGACGGACCCGCCGCGACGGGAGTCCGTCGCGAGGCGTCGGGCGATCGTGACCGCGACCTCCTCGCGCGGCATCTCGCGCGCAAGGGCGCGGATCTCCTCGGAGATCCCGTCGATCCGAAGGTGGGAGAGGAGCTTCTCGACGCGCATCGCCATGTCGTGGGCCCGGGGGATCTCGGGCGCCGTCTCGGGGTCGATCCCCTCGCGCCGGGCCGCCTCGGCGACCGCGTACGCCCGGTCGACCGACGACTCGATCGCCCGGAAGTACGATTCCACGGACCGCAGAGAAGGTCGTGTCTCATAAGGCTGCGTCGCGCGCGAGCGCCGGATCGGCCGGCCGCGGTTCGCGGGCCGCGGCCTCGGCACTAAATAGCGCGCCCCGGTGGACCGGCGCCGTGAGCCGCGCACCCGAGTCCGGTACGATCGCCGTACGGGGGGGCGAGCTCTACTTCGAGCGCGCCGGAAGCGGCCCCGCGATCGTCTGGGTTCATGCCGGGATCGCCGACTCCCGCATGTGGAACCGGGAGTTCGCGTCGTTCGCGCGCGACCACGCGGTCGTGCGCTACGACCTGCGCGGCTTCGGCCGCTCGAGCCGGGCGACCCAGACGTTCTATCCGGTCGACGACCTCGCCGCGGTGCTCGACCGAACCGGGACCGAGCGGGCGACGATCGTCGCGTCGTCCGTCGGGGGCGCGCTCGCCCTCGACTACTCGCTCGAGCATCCGGACCGCGTCGAACGGCTCGTCCTCGCAGCCCCCGGCCTCGGCGGCTTCGCTCCGTCGCGCGACCCGGAGGAGCGCCGCGTCTTCGAGGAGGAGGCGCGGCAGTACGGCCGCATCGAGGAGCTGTGGAACGGGGGCGAGCGGGACCTCGCGGCCGAGGAGCTGCGCCGATTCTGGTGCCCGGAACCCGCCGCCCCGACCCTCGACCTCGTCCGGACGATGTTCTCGGAGAACCGCGACGAGATCTTCACCGACCGCAGCGCGGCCCACGCCCGCCTGCTCGAGCCGCCCGCCGCCGAATCCCTCGGCTCGGTCCGAGCCCCCACGCTGGTCCTCTGGGGCGACCGGGACCGAAAGACGATGCGGTTCGTCGCCCGGCGCGTCGCGGCGGGCGTCGCGGGAGCCGCGTACCAAGAGGTCCGAGGCGCGGACCACCTGATCAACCTCTCACGGCCCGACGCGTTCGACGCCGCGGTCCGGGAGTTCCTGCGCTCTGCGGCCCCTCCGCCGAGCCGGCGTTAGGGTACCGAAAGGGAGAGCTCCTCCTCGGCGAGGACGACCTCCCCTCGGAACTCCGTCGCCGCCTCCGGCCGGGACACCGCGCGGTCGTCCCCGGGCCAGAAGTGCGTCAGCAGCAGACGACGTGCGCCGGCGTCGCGGGCGGCTCGACCGGACTCGGCGGCGGTGAGCAGGAAACGTTGCGGACCGGGAGGGCCGGCGCCTTGGTACATCGCCTCGCACACGAACAGGTCGGCATCGCGCGCGAGGTCGACGAGCCTCGGCGACGGGCCGGTGTCTCCGGTGTACGCGACGACGCTCCCCTCGCTCTCGATCCGGAAACCAAGGTCCGGAACAAAGTGCGGCAACGGGACCGTGCGGACCCGAAAGGGTCCGACCGAGAACTCCTGCTCCGGACCGGTCTCATGGTACTCGCATCCCGCCCGGAAGCGACGGGATCCGTCGGTCCCGTCCAGCGACCCGACCCGGTCCATCACCTCCGGAAGCGCGTAGACCGGCAGCGGAGGGAACGGAGGCTCCGGCAGGACGCGCGCCCGGTAGAGTCCGAAGAGGTCGACACAGTGGTCCGCGTGCGCGTGCGAAACGAGGACGGCCCGTACGTCGGCCGCCGCGCAGTGCGCCAGCTGCCGGGGCAACGCCCCGAACCCGAGGTCCACGACGATGCGGACCCCGTTCGATTCGAGAAGGTAGCCGCTGCACGCACGGCCGGCGGCGGGCCGGGCCCCGCTCGTCCCAGGAACGGTGAGCCGCAGGCGACGCTCCCGCTGCGGACCCACGAGCCCCACAGGGAAGACGCTCGCGGCGCGCGTCCGCGAAACAACATCGAACGAGGGGGTTATGAGTCGAGCCCTCTCAACCCGGCGGTAGCGCAACTCGGACTCGGGCCAACGAGACGTACGCGACGATCCCAACGATCACGGCCAACACCGGGCCCGCAAGCACGGGCAGCCAGCCGGACCGTCTCTCCTTCGGTTTTCGCCTCTCTCGTCGATCCAACGCGACGAATGCGAAAACTCCGGTCAAGGTGGCGATGAATGCAGTCAAAAGCAGTTCGGGGCGGCAACTTCCGAAGCGTCGCGGCAGCAGAGAACCCCGGATTACCGCACAGGTGCGGGAATTATATACCGCTGAGTATGTGGTACGGCTGGCGGAGGCGTCCGCCAGCCGGGCAACCGGCAAACCGCCCATCGGGCCGATGACGCCTGCAACCGGAGACCGGAGCAGGCGATGCCGAAGGGCGTACGCGAAATCGAAAGTCCAAGGGGGACTTCCCTCTGGGTGTGGGCCCGCCCGGAGAGTCGCCCGCGGCTGTTGAAAACGTCGAGCTCTAGGCACCCCAGCTTCGCGCCGTCCGGCTTGGAGAACTGGGCAGAATAGCCCAGCGGAGAACCAACTATGGAAAACATAGGTGCCAAAGTGGACGGAGAATACGGCCGCGACGAAAACTACTGCGGAATCTGCCGGACGCCCCTGCCCGACGACGCAACGCTCGAGAGCCACCATCTCGAGGTACACCCCCGACTCGACGGAGTCGAAGGTGCCCGTCGCCAGATCTTGGGACAGTCGGGGCGAGTGCCGTCGGAATCACGCGTGGGCTCAAGTGACCCGGCCGGTAACGGTGACGGGTCTCAGGGGTACCCCGAACGCGACCGGGCCGACAAGTTCCTCGACCCTCAATTGCGAGGGGCGGGGGGGACACAGCTCTATCGCGGTGAGTTTCCGGAGCGCGACCGTGCGGACCGGTATCTCGACCCCCAACTGCGAGGGCCGAACGGCGAGGTGCTGTATCGTGGGTCATTCCCAGAACGGAACCGGGCCGACCGGCTGATCGAGCCCCAACTCCGCCGGCGGGACCACTAAGCAGGTCGCGAAGGTGGCGAGGGTCGGACAACCCCTTCCAATGTGTTCCGCCGAGATTCGAACCCTGCCGGAAGTGGTCTGGAGCGACGGAGTCGGTCGGTCGGCTGGCCGCCGTGGTGAGACTAAGAGCCACCGAATGGGCCGGTGTCCGGGCCTGAATCCAGCGCCTTCTGCCGGTCGGTCCCCAGCTCGACCGCATTTGGTTCGATGACAACTTTCCCCGGATCAAGGAGGGGGCACGTTGAATCTGACCGCGCAAGCCGTCAACATACTACAGGCCAGTACCGTCCTCCTACTTTCGCCGTTCCTGGCCGGGGTTCTCGCCCGAGCCAAGGCGTGGACGGAATCTCGCACGGGTCCGTCGATTCTTCAGCCGTACTACGATCTGAGGAAGTACCTCCGAAAGGAGACTCTTCTCCCCTCGGAATCGGGGGTGGTCTTTCGGGTAGCCCCGTTCCTCGCGTTCGGGGCATATCTCCTCATCTCGGTGGTTGTGCCCGTCATCACACCGTACCCCATTCCGTTCGCCTCCACGGTCGACTTTCTGGGCGGCGGGTTGCTCTTCGGACTCGCGGGAACGCTCACCATCCTGGCGGCGATCGACGCGGGGAGCAACTATAGCGCCCTGGGGGCGAGCCGGACCGTCTCGTTCGCAGCGTTTGCGGAACCGACGCTCATCGTGGTCTTCTTCGCCGTTGCCGTGATTACTGGCACCAACAGTCCGTACGTCACCAACAATCTCCTCGCATCCTCTTACTCGGCTTACCTATCGCCGACGCACCTGCTCGTCACAGCCGCGTTCTTCCTTTTGCTCCTCGCTGAAACTGGGAAGTTGCCGGTGGAGAGCGCCGGACTCATGGAGTTCGGGATGCTGGAAGATGGGCGCATCTACGAGCACTCCGGGCGTTTGCTCGGATTGTTTCGATGGAACGGTTGGCTGAAGCAATTCCTTCTGTGCTCCGTGTTTCTCAACGTCTTCCTGATTCCATGGGGACTGTTCGCTGAACCGACCCTTCTCGGTGCGGTGGCGAATATCGGCATCCTGCTGCTGAAGCTCTTGCTGCTCGTTCTGATCCTCGTGATTCTTGAAGCGACGGTCGCAAAGGTCCGATTGTTCAAGATCCGGGACTTTCTCGCCCTGTCGTTTTCGCTTGCGGTTCTGTCGATCTTCGCCTACGCGGTGTTGGGGGTGCCGTAGATGGTTGAGTCGGCGAGGTGATCGCCCTGGTCGGCGTGGGAATTCTTCTGACGGCCCTCTACCTCCAGGCCGAGTCGTTCGTCGACCCTCTCATCCTGGGGATCGCGTTTCAATCCTTCCTCCTCGGCGTTCTGCTCGGCTGGCTAGCTTGGACCGAGCACAGCTTGGACCTCGCGGTCCTCGCCGGGCTCGCCGTCGCCGTCCGTGCGATCTTCATCCCTTTCGTCCTGCGCCGACAGATTCGGGCGTTCAGATGGCGAGTGCGAGAGCGGCACGCGTCCCACCGTGTCACCGGCCACGCGTTGGCGGCGGTCGCGGTCGCGATCATTGCATGGTTCGTGTTTCAGCAAACCCTGGCCCCCGCGTTTCCCGTGGTTGGTGGCGCGCTCCCGTTCGTCCTTCTTCTCCAGGGACTCCTCATGCTCTCCACGCGAGCGAACACCCTCGTCCAGGTCATGGGCTACCTAGAGGAGGAGAACGCGGTGGTCTATGCGGGAGCTCTCTTCGCCCAAGGATTTCCGCTATTCGTTGAGGTCGTCGTGTTCCTCGACGTTCTGGGCGTCGTCCTGGTCGGGGTCATCCTGTCGATTCAGCGTGACGTGACGGGAACGCCGGAAGGCTCGCCGTTGGAGGATTTGACCGGCTGACCATGGACCCCTCGACGATCGCCCTGTTCGGAGTTCTGGCGACCCCTTCGGCGTCGGCAGTTCTGTCGGTCATCCCCCGCGACCGAGTAAGCGAACTCTCGGCCCGGATCGGCTCGCTCCTCGCGTTCGGCGCCGCAGTCGCTCTCCTCGCGCTCCCAGCCCGCGGAACGTGGGGACCCTACCTGGGGCTCGACTCGTTGAGCGAGATTTTCCTCGTGATGATTGCAGGGATCTACGCCACTTCGGCATGGTACTCGAAGCGGTACCTGCGATTCGTTCACCGTCCGTTCCTGACCCCCCAAGTGTACTACGCACTGCTCAGCGCCTTCGCGTTCGCCATGATCTTCACGCTCGTCGTGAGCGACCTCGGACTGATGTGGATCGGCGTGGAGGCGACGACAGTCGCCAGCGCGCTCCTGATAGTCCTTGAGAGACGACCGGCCAGCGTCGAGGCGGCTTGGCGGTACACTTTGATCGCGTCGGCCGGACTGACCATCGCGCTCTTCGCCCTGATTCTCCTCTACAGCACGACCGGAACGCTAAACTCGTTCGCGCTGGCGGCCCGGCCTCCACCGGCGAACCTGCCGATCGAGATGGTTGTCGCGCTCGCACTGGTTGGGTACGGAACGAAGGTCGGGCTATTCCCGATGCACACGTGGCTGCCGGACGCGCACTCGGAGGCACCGTCGCCCGTCTCCGCGATGTTCTCGGGGGTGCTCCTCCCGACCGCGCTCTATGCCTTCTTGCGTGTGTACCGAGTCTTACCAACGCCGGTCCCCACTTCAATTCAGTACTTGGTCCTCGGGTTTGGAGTCGCTACCGCCCTCGTCGCAGCGTTCCTTTTGCAGCGCCAGCGGTCGTTCAAGCGTCTCCTTGCGTA
>JASHYY010000104.1 GCA_030042815.1 Thermoplasmata archaeon
AGCTTCCTCCGGCAGTTGATGCTCTACGGCTTCGAGAAGGCGAGCGCGGACCCCGCGGGATTCCTCCGCGAGGTCCGGGACGTCCACGACCCGCTGTTCGGCAAGCGCGGCCGGTCGGAGGCGGGGTCGGACCGACGCGAGTCGTTGCTGGTCGCCTGGCAGGGATTCTTCCCCTCGCCGACCCCGGCCCCGACCCGACGCCGACGCGCGGCGAAGGGCGAGGACGGGGCGTAGCCGCCGAGGGAGACCGGCCGTACCCCCATGCCGCGCACGGTCGACCGGCTCGACGGGCTCGCGCTCCTCGGCCGCGCGACGGTCGGCCCCGTACCCCTCGCCCCGCCCACGCTCCTGCGGAGCCGGCCCCCCGAGGCCGGGGAGGACGGGGTCTTCCTCACGGACCGGCCGGCTCCGGCGGGGACGCGCCGCCTCGTCGTCTCGAACGGCCCCGCCTCCGTCGAGCTCCGGGTCCCCGTGCTCGCGCCCGAGGTCACCGGGACCGAGCCGGGGGTGCACCCCGCGGGCGATCGGGCCTGGCTCCTCCACGCGCCGTTCGCTCGGGAGGCCGCGGCGGGCCTGCGCGCGGAACGCCCGGAGCTCGTCGTGCTCGGGAACGCCCGGGCGCTCTGGAACGAGGGGCTTCCGTTCGTCCGGGCGCTCGGCGACGTGCGCGCGGCCGTCGGGGCCGCCCCGCTGCTCTGGGCGCCCCGCGTCGCGCTGCCCCACCGGGTCCCGCTGCTCGTCTACCTCGGCGTCGACCTCCTCGACACGACGGAGGGGATGCTGCGGACCGCGCAGGGCGAGTTCCTCGACCGGACGCTCGGGAAGCTCCCCCGCGACGACGTCCGGGCCGAAGCGGCGTGCGACTGCCCCTCGTGCCGGAGCACGCCCGCCGGCCCGCTCGACCGCCATGCCGAATGGGCGTACGAGCGCGCGATCGCCGAGGCCCGGGCCGCGCTGCGCGCCGGCCGCCTGCGGGAACTCGTGGAGGCCCGCCTCCCCGCCGAGCCGGCGCTCGCGGAGTTGCTTCGCTACGCCGACCGCGACCTCGCCGGTCCCCTCGAGGAACGGGTGCCGGTCGTGGGGTCCGACCGCCGGGACTACGTCCTCGCGGAGGCGCACCGTCGGCCCGAGATGACCCGGTTCCGCGCCCGGCTCCTCGAGCGGTACCGGCCTCCCCCGTCGAAGCGCGTCCTCTGGCTCGTCCCCTGTTCGAAGACGAAGCCGTACCGGCGCTCGCGCTCCCACCGTCGGTTCCTGAGCGCCCTCGAGGGGCTCGCCGGCGCCGAGCGGGTCCATGTCGTCTCGGTCAGCTCCCCGCTCGGCCTCGTCCCGCAGGAACTCGAGGACGTCGCGCCGGCCCGGCAGTACGACATTCCCGTGACGGGCGACTGGAGCGAGCCCGAGCGCGACGCCGTTCGGGAGGGCCTCGCGCACCTGCGTCGCCACGGGGCGTACGGCGCGGTCGTCGTCCACCTCGACCCCGAGGAGTATCGGTTCCTCGCCGCGGACCTTCCGTCCGGCCCGGACGTCGTCTGGACGGTGCCCGACGGCCGGACCACCGCCCCGGAGGCCCTGCGGCGGCTCCGCGAGGCGACCGGCGACGGCCTCCGGGGCTCCGGCCCGGTGCCCGGCGGACCGCTCGCGGTCGTGCGCGAGGAGCTGCGGGAGGTCGCGAGCGTGCAGTTCGGCCGGGCCGCGGCGGAGGCCCTGTTCCGGCCTCCGCTGCGACTCGCGGGACGCCCGTGGTTCCAGCGGCTCACCGACGGGAAGACCGACCTCGCCACCCTGCGCGAGGAGCGCGGACTCTTCCACCTCACGGTCGCCGGGGCCCGGCGGCTCGGCCCGGCGCACCCGCTCGCGGTCGAGGTCGACCCCGCCCTGCCCCTCACGGGGGACCTCTTCGTGCCCGGCGTCCGCTCGGCCGACCCGGCGATCCGGGCCGGGGACTCGGTCGTTCTCCGACGGGACGGACGGCTCGCCGGGGTCGGCGAGGCGGTTCTCCCCGGGCCGCTCCTCACCGACCTCGAACGCGGGCTCGCGGTGCGCGTCCGTCACCGGGAGCACGCCGGGACCGACACGGCCATGACCGAGCAGCGGTCTCTCCCGGCGGACGACGGGCCGGTAGTCCAGCGGTGAAGACGTCGCGCTTACAACGCGGAGATCGGCGGTTCGAATCCGTCCCGGCCCATCCGTCCCGCCCTCCGGAGATGCGGTAGCTTACGGAGTCGCATTTCCGGCCGGAACATGGGTAATTATACCCCCCGGCGGTCCGAAACTCAACACTCCGAGCACCCCGGAGGAGAACGGCCGATAGGTCGGAGACGGACGGAGACGAAACTTCTCCTCTACCGCCCCGACTGGGCGGCCGGCCTTTCGGCCCGGTCTCCGACGGGGGGAGGAATCTCATGGAAGCGTTGAGCGTCTGCCTGAACACCCAGACCCCGCTCTTCCAGTTCGCCCCCGGGCCGGACGGCGCGATCCCCCCGTGGACGGAACGGACCGCGCTCTCGGAGCTCGAGGAGGGCGTCGACTACCGGTTCTCCCCGGGTGGCGTCACGCGGATGGTCTACGCGCTCGCCCGCCGACTCGTCGCGGACGGAGTGTGGAAGGACGTCCACTGGGTCTCGCTCAACCCGCACGCTCCCGAGACCGTCCGGCTGCCCGGGATCACGCTCCACAACGTCTCGATCGAGCCGGACCGGATGGACGGTTACGGCAAGGTCAAGGAGACGATCTGGACGACGGCCCACGGAATCCGGGGACCGCGCCTCTCGCGCGACCTGTTCTGGACGGACGACTACGGCGAGTACACCTTCTACAACCGGACGACCGCCGAGCGGATCCGCGCCCTGGACGCGCGGCACGACTTCGACCTGTTCTACGTCCACGACTTCCAGCAGCTGCCGATCGGCCACATGCTCGGGACGATCAAGCCGAAGATCTTCCGCTGGCACCTCCCGTTCGACCCGGGGGCGTTCCCCGACCCTTGGCGCCCGCGGATGGAGACCTACCTCGACGCCTACGACGTGGTCGTCGTCAGCACGGACCGGTACCGGGAGGCGCTCGAGCGGTTCGGCCACCGCGGCCGCGTCGAGCGAATCTACCCGTACGTGGACCCCGAGGAGTACCGGGTCCCGCCTCCGGAGGAGGTCGAAGCCTTCGCCGCCGCGCGCGGCCTCGGCCCGGACGACCGGGTCGTGCTCGTTGTGGGGCGCATGGACCCGGCGAAACGGCAGGACCGGGTCGTCCGAGCGACCGCACGGCTCGCCCGCCAGCACCCGCACCTGAAGCTCGTCCTCGTCGGGAACGGCAGCTTCTCGAGCTCCCCCTCCGGCGTAGGCCTATCGAAGGGTCCGGCGTGGAGGCACGAGCTCGAGGAGCTCGCACGCACCCTCGGCGTCGCCGACCGGGTCGTCTTCACCGGCCACGTCTCCCGGGCCGAGCTGGACGCGCTCTACGAGCGGTCCGCGTTCTCCGTCCTCCCGTCGTCGGTCGAGGGGTTCGGGCTCGTCGTGGTGGAGAGCTGGCTGCACCGCCGACCGACCCTCGTCGCCGACCGCGCCGGGGTCGCGGAGGTCGTACGGGATGGGGAGAACGGACGACTCTTCGACCCGGACGACGAGGTCGGCCTCCTCCGGGCGATGGGCGAGCTCCTCCGCGCGCCGGAAGAGCGGCGCGAGGCGCTCGGGGAGGCCGGCTACCGCACGGCGCGCCTCTGCTCGCTCGACGCCGCCGCAAGGAGCGAGACGCGGCTCGTGCATCGGGTGGCGGAGGCGTAGATGTACTCGGTCCCGGCGATGTTCTGGCCGTACATCGACTTCGGGGTCACGATCGCCGTCACCGCCCTCATCGGCTACCTCTCGAGCCTCGTGATCTGGGGCCTGATGCGGCGGGCGAACCCGCAGGTGACGGCGGCCGCGCAGCGGCTCGGCCTCGGGGTCGTCTGGCTCGTCGGGACCGTCATCGCGGTCCAGGAGCTCGGCGTCGGGGTCGACGTCCTCCTGGTCGTCATCGGCCTGCTCGGCCTCGCGGCGATCGTGGCGCTCCGGCAGCCGCTCGAGAACTTCGGCGCGAAGTACTTCACCGACGTCTACTCGCCGTTCAAGGTCGGCGACACGATCCGCGTCGGGGACCAGTCGGGGAAGGTGATCGAGGTCAACGCGATGAGCACGGTCCTGCTCACCGAGAACGACCTCCTGGTCGCCCTGCCGAACTCGCGCTTCCTGCGCGAGGCGGTGGTGAACCTGACCCCGCAGGCGTGGAAGGAGCTCACGGTACCGATCACCCTGCCGGGGTCGGTCGACCTGGCGACGTTCGAGAGCGCCATGGTGAAGGCCCTCTCGAAGCTCCGCACGCGCCTCGACCGCCGCTACCCGCCGGTCTTCACGACGAAGTCCCGCTCCGCCCAGTCGACCGATCTTCTGCTGACACTGATGGTCCGCCGTCCCGAGGACCGGGAGCCGGTGCTGATCGAGGCGAACCTTCGGCTGACCGAAGTGATCGAGCGCTCGCGCGGCGCGGCGGCCCGCCCGGTGCCCCCGCCGGAGGCCGACGAGCAGCCGTCGACGGCGGGTCGGTGAACGGTCCGCCGGCGACCCCCCGCTAGGACCTGCCCCCGCACCGGGGAGGCGTTGGGAGCCGGGCTCCTTCCGCGCGTTCCGGTCCGTGCGCGCGGCGTCACCGGGGCGGCGTGCCCCTTTTGAAGGGCGGGTCTCTCGCCTGCCGCGCACGCGCCATGGACCTCTTCACGCACGTCCTGATCGCCTACCTGATCTCGTACGCGATCTGGGGCCCAAACCACCTCCAGTATGTCGCCGCCGGGGCGCTCGCCGGAGGCCTCCCGGACGGGGACATCCTCCTGTTTCCCCTCGCCCGACGCTTCCCCGCCCTGCGCCATCGCGGGATCGTGCACACCGTCCTCGGGGTGACCGTCCTCGCGGTGGCGGGGGCGTTCCTCGTTCCCCTCCTCCTCGCGGCGGTCGTCAATCCGGCGTTCGCGGCGGGCTCGGCGCTCCTCTACTTCGTCGCGATGGAGATCGGCAGCCTCAGCCACCTCGCGCTCGACGGGTTCACGAACTACCCGGTGCGACCCCTCGCCCCGTTCTCCCAGCGCGAGCTCCACCTCGACGCCGACCGGGCGGTCAACTTCGGCACCCTCGCCTTCACCGCGTTCTCGTTCTGGCTGATGCTCTACGAGATGGGCCGGGTGCCGATCCCGGTCTGGGAGACGACGGCGTGGCTGCTCCTGGCCGGGTACCTCGGGTACCTCGCCTTCCGCGGGGCCGCCCGATGGCGGGCGGGGCAGGCGGCGAAACGAGAGGGGTTCACCGCCGTGGCTCCGACCGACCACCCGGGGGTCTTCCTCCTGATCGAAGAGCGCCGCGACGCTCAGGGCGTCCGCCTGCGCCACGCCGAGTTTCACCTCCTCCGCGGGGTGCGCGCGACCGGCCCAACGCTCGAGTTCCCGTGGTCGGAGCCCTCGCCCGGACCGGTGGCGACCGAGGAGGACGCCCTCCGCGCCTCGTATCGGCCGGCGCTTGAGCGGGGGCGCATGCTCGAGATGACCTACCACTCCGCGGCGGTCCGCCCCGCGCCGGGAGGCTGGAAGGTCCTCTGGTACTCCCTCGAGTTCACGATGCTCGGCCGGGCCGCCGCGGTCCTCGCGACCGTCGACCGGACGACCGGCGCGGTCGAGACGAGGACCGCGTGGACGTCCCCGAGGAAGTTCCTCGCCGATAGCGGGTAGGCCGGGCCGCGCGGCCCTCCCATACCTATAGTACTTACTATAGTCTAAATTGAAATTCTATATATTGTCACGCGGGCATTCCCTCTCGATGAACCGAAGCGAAACCACCGGCCGAGGGCGACGGTCCCCGCCGGGACCGACCGACCCGTCGGCGAACTTTGCGGACGGCGACCGGTCGCCGCGGACGCGACCGGGACCGGCCGACCGCGGCCCGACCGCGACGATCCCCGTCCGTCGCGGCGAACCCCCCGAACACCTCTTCCGCCGGCTGCTCGGCGCCTACCTCGCCGGCGCCCGCGAGTTCGTCCTGCTCGAGCGACCGACGATCTCGGGACGCACCCGCGACGTCGTCCGCACGTTCTGCCGCCGGACGCGCCAGCCCGAGATCATCTCGGACGAGGGGGGACTCCTCCGCCTGCGCGACCTCGCCTACGAAAGCCCGATCCCGCTCGCCCAGCGCGTCGGCCGCATGGGCCGGATGGTGATCGAGTTCCACCGGGCCGCCGTCGAGAGCTGGGGCCACCTCCCGTTCGGCGAGGACGGCCAGTGGGAGGCCCGGGACGACGAGATCGACCGGGAGGCCTGGTACCTCCAGCGCCTCGCCGCGATCCAGATCGACGCGGGGACGGACGGCACGCGCGTGCTGGGCCCGTGGACCGTCGCGCGCAGCCTCGAGCGGGTCGCCGACCACGCGGCGATCCTCGCCGAGGCCGGGCGACGGCTGGTCGACCTGCCCGCCGGGTCGGCGACCGTCGTCTCCCTGCGCCAGTTCCACGCGCAGGCGATGGAGCACCTCGAGGGTGTCCTCGCCGCGACGGACGAGGGCACCGCGAACGACCTCCTCGACATGGGGGAGGCGCTCGCCGCCTCGGGCCGCTCCATCGCCGACCGCCTCCTCCCGTCGGCGGGCGGCGGCGCGACCCCGCCGGCGACCGCGGCGGCGGTCGCGCGAATCCTCGAGTCGATCGGACGAACGATCGCCTACGCGCAGGACATCGCCCAGGTCGTCCTCGACCGGGCCCTCCCGGTCGCCGTGACGGCCGAGGGCGCCGTCCCGGTGCGGCCGCCCCTCACCGCGGCGCCGTAGACCGGACGGCGAACGGGACCCCGGCGCCGCATCCGTTTTCTGGCCGCGCCGCTGCCCCCGGACCGGTCGGAACCGATGGCGCGACCGCCCCGCGGGATGCACAACGTCCACATCCTGGTGCTCCGGCACGGTCCGGCCGAGGTGCGGGACCCGTCCCGGTGGCCCGACGACGACCGGCGGCCGCTCTCGGAGAAGGGCCGCGCCCAGACGCGGCGGTCGGTGCGGGGCGTCGCCCGCCTCCTCCACTCGCTCGACCGGATCGCCACGAGTCCGGCCGACCGGGCCCTCGCGACGGCCGAGATCCTGCGGGACGCGGCCGCGCCGGCGCTCGAGGTCGACCAGTGGAGCGAGCTCGCGTCGGGCCGGCTCGCGGCCCCGATCTTCGAACGGCTCGGGCGGACCGGCCGCAGCGGCGAGACGGTCGCGCTGGTCGGCCACGACCCGACGCTCACCGAGTTCGTGGGGCTCGCGCTCACCGGAGAGGGGGTCACGCTCGTCCGTCTCGGCAAAGGCGGAGCCGCGCTCCTCGAGTTTCCGGCGGCCGTCGGCCCCGGGGCCGCGCGGCTGCTCTGGCTGCTCACGCGGAAGCAGCTTTCCGACGTCCGCGGCTGACGGGCGGGCGTCCCGCCCCGTCCGGGGTCGAGGGCGGAGAGGGCTCGGCCCCGTAGAGCGGTGCCAGGCGCCGCTGCACGTCGGCGTGGACCTGCTCCGGGGCCCGGTTCGCGTCGATCCGCTGGAACCCGTACTCGGCGGCGAGCCAGTCGAACTCGTGCGAGAGCTTCTCCTGGTAGAGGAAGAAGCTCTCGAAGAGGTCGCGGGAGAGGCAGAGGTCCATCCCCGACTCCCAGTAGTCGAGCGAGCCGTACTTCGCGATCGCCCGGTGGAGCAGGATCTCCGGCCGCGCGTCCAGGAAGACGACCACGTCGGGCCGCAGCGCGAAGCCGTAGAGCTCGCGCGCCCACTCCCGCGAGGCGCCCCGGACGACGGCCCGGGCCATGAGCGTGTAGACGTAGCGGTCGGCGAGGACGGTCGAGCCCGCGGTGAGCGCCGGGACGATCTTGTTTTCGAGCTGGTCGGCGAAGTCGACGGAGTAGAGGAGCGCCATCGTCGTCGCGCCGAGCGTGTGGCCCTGCTTCGCCCGGTCGATCTCCGCGCTCACGAGGTCGGAGCGGCGGAGCCCGGTGTCGACGACCGCGTGGCCCTGGACCTCGAGCCACTCCTTGAGGAGGGCGACCTCCGTCGTCCGTCCCGAGCCGTCCGCGCCCTCGATGACGACCAGCTTTCCGGTGAGCGGCTCGCTCGGCATCCCGGGCAGGCGCGTCCCGTACGTCCTATCCGTCATGCACCATCCGCTCCCCGGTCGGGAAGTGGTCGAGCAGCGGGCCGAGGTTCTCCCGCAGCTCGGCTTGGATCGCCTCGACCGACCGCGTCGAGTCGACGACCGTGAACCGGTCGGTCTCCGCGATCCGGTCGTACTCCGCCTTCAGGCGCGACTGGAACCGCTCGTAGCTCTCGTGGAGGTCGTCCGAGAGGCCGAGGTCCATCCCCGCCTCGTAGTAGTTCATCTTCTGGCGCGACGCGATCTTCCGCTTGAGGGTGACCTGCACCGGGACGCGGAAGTAGAAGACGCGGTCCGGCCGCGGGGCGAACGAGTAGATCGTGCGCACCCAGTCGGGGTCGCAGCCGCGCGCCGCGTCCCGGACGAAGGCGGTGAACGCGTAGCGGTCGCAGACGACGAGGTAGCCCGCGCGCAGCGGAGGGAGGATCCGGCGCTCGAAGCGGTCGGCGAAATCGGTCGCGTGGAGGAGGGAGAACGTCGTCGGCGTGAGCAGCCCCTTCTTCTTGCCGCGGCGGATCACGCTCGAGACGAGCTCGGAGGAGTTCCACTCGGTCGTGAAGACGCGGTAGCCCCGGGAGGAGAGCCACTTTCCGAGGAGCATCGCCTGGGTTGATTTCCCGCTCCCGTCGAGGCCCTCGAAGACGAGCAGGCGGCCGGAGTAGCCGTGGGCCGGCAGCGACGCCTCAGGCATCGCGCAGCCGGACCTCCAGGCCGAAGACGCGCTCCATCGGTTTGCGGGACTTCTCCGCCCAGCGGGGGGGGAGGGTCGTATCGACGGGAGCAGAAAAGCTGAGCGAGAGCGTCCGGCCGCTCCCGGTGAGCGCGAACCGCGGCCGGGCCGGGGAGAGCATCTCGGCGACCTCGAGGATCGCCCCGAGGCGGTCGGCCGTCTCGAGGTCGGGGGGACGGATGATCGGCAGGAAGTCCTTCTTCCACTCGGAGGGCGGCGCGTCCCCCTCGTGCAGGTAGGTCGCCATCGAGGCGAGGAGGACCTCGCGCTGGTCGAGGCCCCAGATCGGGTAGTTCTGGATGAGGTAGGCCGAGTGGTGGGCGTGGTTCCACAGGTCGATCGCCGTCCCGGCGTCGTGCATCAGGGCCGCGACGCGCAGGGCCCGGGCCTCGGTCGGGCCCCCGCCGAACCGGGGCGCGAGGACGTCGAAGAGCGCGCGGGCCGTCTCCGCGACCTCCCGCCCGTGGTCGAGCCGAAACGCGAACGACTCGGCCGCCGCCGCCGCGGACCGTTCGGTCAGCACGTCGGCCGAGACGGGGAGCTTCGCCCCGATCGCCTCGAGCGCGATCCCTTCCCGGATCCCGGTCCCGGAGACGAGGATCCGGTCGACGCCGACCGCGCGCACGAGCTCCTGCAGCACGACGATCCCGGCGAGGATCACGTCCGCCCGGTCGCCCCCGATCCCCGGCACGGCCCGGCGCTTCGCGGTCGGCATCTCGGAGAGCAGCTCCCGCAGGGCCTCCATGTCGTGGTCGGTCAGAGCGTAGCCGTGGACGCGCCGCAAGGGGTACTGCCGCATCTCGACCGACGCCCGCGCGAGCGCGCGCACCGTGCCGCCGATCCCGATCAGTCGGGTCGAGGTCCCGCCGAACGCCTCGAGCACCGACGTGAGCGTCGTGCGGACGTGCGCCCGCAGCTCGTCCCACTCCCGTCGTTTCGGCGGGTCGTGCTCGAAGTACCGCTGGAAGAGCCGGAGGACCCCGAGGGGCAGGCTCACCGAGTTGCGCAGCGTGCCGGACCGGACCTGGGCGAGCTGGAGGGAGCCGCCGCCGAGGTCGAGCACGAGGTCGTTCTCGAGCTCCCAGGCCCCCGCGACCCCGAGGTAGCCGTAGCGCGCCTCCTCGGCGCCCGAGAGGATCCGGAGCAGGACCCCCGAGGTCCGTTCCACCTCGTGGACGAACTCGGGCCCGTTCGGTGCGTCGCGCACGGCGCTCGTCGCGACGGCGAAGGTCTTCGTGACCCCGAGCGAGCGGACGATACGCGCGAACCGGCGCAGGGTGGCGACGCCCCGCGCTCTCGCCGCGTCGCTGAGTTGCCCCCCCGGCCCCGGCGCGAGCCCGAGCCGGGGGACGTCCTTCGCCTCGTAGACGGCGCGCACCGTCTCCGCCGCGGCCTCGAACTGGACGAACCGCGCCGTGTTCGAGCCGATATCGATGACCCCGACGGTCCGGGCCTCCCCGTTCCGGTGGCGTTCCCGCTCGGCCGAAACGTGACGGGCCCGCTCCACGGAGGGGGAACGGGTCCACCTCTAATTAGCCTCGGGTCGCGGACCCGCGGTCCCGTGCCGGTCTCCGAATCGCTTACAACGGAGCGCAGGCTGGGACGCCCCGGGGAGCGCGGAGTGCCCGAGCGGCGGAACGGGTCGAACCACGGCACCGACCGGCTGGCCCGGGAGCTGCGCCGGCTCCTGGACGAGGTCGCCCGCGGGGTCGAGGCCGTCGTCGAGCGGTCGCACGCGACCCCCGCCCTGCTCCACGACCTTCACCGCGACATGCGGCGGCTCCGGACGGGGCTCGCGGTCTGGGACCAGCTCCTCGACCGGTCGGACCGCACCGTGCTCGGGCCGATCGACCGCCGGATCCAGCGCCTCGCCCAGCTGATCGGCCAGGTGCGGGACCGCGACGTCGCGGTCGACCTCCTCGGCAGCGTCGAGGAGAAGGCGCGCTCCCGGTCGGAGCGGGAGCGGCTCGACCGCTACCGGGGGCGGCTCCACGACGACGCCCGTACCGGTCGCGAGCTCCTGCGGGCGTTCCTGCGCTCGGAGCGGGACGCGCTGCTGTTCGACGAGGTGCGCGCGTCCCTGCGCGCACCGATCCGTCCGCGGCACCGGAACCGACTCGCGCGCCTCCTCGAGGAGCACGAGGCGCGGGGGCACGCGAAGCTCGAGTCGGCGCACCGCAGGGCGCGCAAGCACCCGACGATGGACCGGCTCCATCGACTGCGCATCCGGGTCCGGCGGCTGCGGCAGATCTCGGACCTCACCGGGACGCTCGACCCGAACGCGGGAGGCGCGGTGTCGGCGTCGCTCCGCCGCCTGCAGCAGCAGCTCGGCCGCCTCCACGACCTCGACGTCCTCCTGGTCGGCCTCGACCCGCCGCTCCGCGACACCCGCTGGGCGAGGGCGCTCCGCAAGGAACGTCGACGGCAGCGGCGCGCCGTCGTGAAGACGATCCGCTCGTTCCGCCCCGGGCGGGCGCCACGCGCCCGAGGCGTCGGGGGCCCTTCGCTCGATTCCGGCCATCGGCCAGCTCATTAGCCGCCGGGGTTCCCGGGCCCCGTGGCCCCTTCCGCCGGCGGTCTCCCGGACGAGATCCGGCTCGCGCTCGGGGAGACCGGCGCGATCGGGGCGACGGTGCGTCAGCTCGCGACCCGCGTCGAGCGGGGGACGCGGCCCGTCGAGGAGGTGTTGGACGCGCTCGCGGACCGCGGCGAGGTGCTGCGGATCGGCCGGGGCCTGT
This sequence comes from Thermoplasmata archaeon, assembly GCA_030042815.1. Classification (GTDB taxonomy): domain Archaea; phylum Thermoplasmatota; class Thermoplasmata; order Lutacidiplasmatales; family UBA184; genus Lutacidiplasma. The sequence continues at coordinate 11,641 of JASHYY010000104.1, forward strand.
GGGTCCTGCGCGACTACGAGCGGCTCGCGGGCCGGGACGATTTCGTCGACCCCGCGGCGTACGTGGAGCGGTTCGAGCGGGAGAACGGCGTCGCGCTCGGGCATAGCTCGGGGCCGATCACGTTCCGGTCGAACGAGGCCCTACCCGTCCACCGCTGGTGGCCGTACGTGCAGGGGTACTCGGCCGAGTTCGTGGGGGGCGTCCTCGCCGCCGCGGGGATCGGCCCGGGGACCACCGTGCTCGACCCGTTCGCCGGCAGCGGCACGACCCTCGTCGAGGCCCGCCGGGCGGGCGCCCGCGCCCTCGGCACCGAGCTCCTCGCGCCCGCGGTCCTCGCCGCGCGCGTCAAGACCCGACTTGAGCTCGACCCCGTCCGTCTCGCGTCCGAGGCCGACCGCCGGGTCCGCGCGGCATCCCGCCGCGACACCGGCCCCCTGCCGTTCCTGAGGGAGACCCGACGCCAGTTCTCCTCGTCGGCGCTCCGCGACCTCACGCGGCTGCGCGACGCGCTCCCGGCGGAGGGGACGGCGGTCGCCGACGCGCTGCGGCTCGCGTTCGGCCGGATCCTCATTCCCGCGAGCCGTCTCCACCGGTCGCCGTGCCTCGGCTACGACCCGCGCGCCCGGGCGGACGGACCCGAGCCGGTCGAGCGGTTCCGGGACGCGGTCGCGACGATGGTCGACGACCTTCGCACGGTGCGACGCGACCCCCGGCCGCTCGGCCCCCCGGCGGTCATCCGGGCGCAGGACGCCCGGTCCGCCGGGTGGCCCGAGCGGTCGGTCGACCTCGCGGTCACGAGCCCGCCGTACGTCAACGGGATGGACTACGTCATGAACTACAAGGTCGACCTCGCCTGGCTCGGGTACGCCCGGTCGTACGCCGACCTGCGCGCGCTGCGCGGGGCCGAGGTCGCCTGCGACAACCTGCCGCGCTCGGAGACCCGGGCCTACCTCGCGACGGACGACCCGCCGGACCCGTGGCTCGCGGAGATCCTGCCCCGGATCCGGGAGAACGTGCGGCGCAAGGGCTCCTACCGCCGCGACGACATGCACGCGGTGGTGCACCGGTACTTCGCGGACCTCGCCCCGGTGCTCCGGGAGGTCCGTCGGGCGCTCCGGCCCGGGGGGCGCTTCGTGGTCGTGGTCGGCGACTCGCTGCTCGCGGGCGCGTACGTTCCGGGCGACCTCCTGCTCGCCCGCCTGGGGGCGGCGGCGGGGTTCTCGATCGTCTCGGTCGAGGTCGCCCGCTCGCGGCGCAGCGGCCAGCGCCGCAGCTTCGAGCTCCGGGAGTCGGTGGTGACGCTCGAGCGCCCGCGCTCGAGCGGCTGACGGCACGTTCATCGGGGACGACGCCCGTACCGGGAGCGATGTACTGCCCCGTGTGCGGCCGCGCGATGACCGGGCCCGGCGCGGCCGCGGTGCCGTATCCGATGTTCCTCTGCGGGCAGGACGGAGTCGTCTACGACCGGCGGCGCGACGCCTGGCACGGGCTCCCGGACATCGACTCGAAGCTCTGCTGCCCGATCTGCGGCGGGGCGATGGAGAAGGAGCCGAAGGAGCCCCCGCATCGGATCTTCTTCTGCTACCAGTGCGGCACGACCTTCGACCGAGAGCGGCGCGCCTGGTACGGCCTCGCCTACCACCAGGCGCCCCCGTAGCGTCGGGCGTGCCGATCAGCGGCGCGCCGTCCGCGGACGCGGGGGCCGTCGCTCGAGGTCGCGGCCGAGCGACGTGAGCGTCTCCTCCCAGTACGAGCGGAACGGGTCGAGCCACACCTCGACCGCCTCGAGCCGCCGACCCCGCAGCGCGAGCCGGTGCACCCGCCCCTCGACCGTGCGACGGACGAGGCCCGCCCGCTCGAGGACCCGCAAATGCTTCGACACCGCCGGCAAGCTCATCGCGAACGGGGATGCGAGGTCGGTGACCTTCGCGGGCCCGACGGCCAGGCGGGCGAGGAGGCGGCGGCGGGTCGGGTCGGCGAGCGCGCCGAAGAGCCGGTCGAGCGCCGCGTCGGCGGCGGTGGGGCGCGGGCGGGGCCGTCGCGGCATGGAAACCGCCCCCAATAGTAAACCAAATAGTTTAATATTGTCGCCGCGTTCCGGCGTTCGGCCCCCGGGCCCGGAACCGACCATGTGCCGACCCGTGCACCACGAAGTGGACCTCCCCGCGACCCCGCGCGACGTGTTCGACGCCTACCTCGACAGCCGGCGTCACGCGCGCATCACGGGCGGACCGGCGAAGATGGGCCGCCGGGAGGGCGAGCGGTTCTCCGCGGGCGACTACATCTCCGGGTTCAACCTCGAGATCGTCCCGGCGCGGCGGATCGTGCAGGCCTGGCGGGGGAGCGACTGGCCGGAGGGAGAGTACTCGATCCTACGCCTCGAGCTCCGACCGCGGGGCAAGGGCTGCCGCCTCGTCGTCGACCATATCGGGATCCCCGAGGCGTTCCGGGAGGGCGTGGACGAAGGCTGGTACCAGTTCTACTGGGAGCCGATGCAGCGGTACTTCGGCGAGGCCCCCGAGAAGCCCCGGGCCCGGGCGTAAGGCCAGCGGCCGGCCGAGCGGCGCGGCCCGTGCGCGTCGAGGCAAACGCTTAACGGGGGTCGACGCGCCTCGCAACTTCGGACTCGAGGTGTCCGTCCGTGCCCGTCCGCGAGAGCGAGCCCCGCTTCCTCGAACCGCTGCTCGGGATCGTCTTCGACCTGGACGGCACGCTCGTCCTCTCGCACCACGACTTCGGCCGGATGCGCAAGGAAGTGATCCGCCTCGCCGAGCAGCACGGGGTGCCTCCCGGCCACCTGTCGGTCCAGGACCCGATCCACCGGATCGTGGAGAACGCCCGGGAGGTCCTGCGCACCAGCGGGGCACCGGACGGCACGATCTACCGGTTCGAGTCGGAGTACCAGAAACGGATCGACACGATCGAGCTCGAGGCGCTTCCGCGGACGGTGGCCCGCCCCGGGGCGGCCGAGCTCCTCCGCACGCTCACCGGCCGGGGGTTCCGGCTCGGCGTCCTCACCCGAAGCTCCGAGACGTTCGCCCGGCAGGCGCTGCACCGGACCGGGCTCGAGTCGTCGTTCGCCTACCTGCGCACCCGCAGCGCCCCCGGCCCGGCGAAGCCGTCCCCCGAGGCCCTCCTCCTACTCCTGCACGAGATGGGGGTCCCGCTCGACCGCGCCCTGTTCGTCGGCGACCACCTCCTCGACGCCGAGTGCGCGGTGCGGGCCCGGGTCCGCTTCTACGCCATCCTGCCCGACCCGTCCGAGCCGACGACCGGCTCGATGACCGCCGACCGGTTCCTCGCGGCCGGCGCCTCCGCGGTCGCGACCGACCTCGGCGACCTGACACGCCAGCTCAACGTCGCCGCGCCGCGCACGGCGTAGGCGCGCGGCCCCGTTACAGGTACTCGGCGTAGGCGTGGATCACCGCGCGCTCCGCGGTCGCCCACGCCTCGGGGATCTGGTTCCATCCGTTCCGCTGGTCCCCGACGCAGTAGAGGCCGGGAATCGGATCCCCCGAAGGATCCGAGAGCGCCCGGCAGTCCTCGTCCGTGACGACGTAGCCGTCCCGGTCGAACCGGCATCCGAGCGCCCGCGGGATCGCCTCGTGCCGGTCGTACCAGCCGAGCGCGCTGAACCCGCGGTCGTAGCTGCGGTGGCTGCCGTCCGCGAACCGAACGCCGAACCGCTTCTCCCGGATCTCGTCGAACCCGACCATCTCGGCCTCGTACGACGTCACCCCGTGCTCGGCGAGCGCGGCCGCGAGCGCCGCGCGTTCCTCCGGGGGCACGCCGTCGAGAACGGGGTGGCCGTGGGTCAACAGCTCGACCGACCGGGGCCGGAAGTGCCCGAGGTCGAGCGCCGTCCGGGCGGCGAACGCGTCGTGCCCGATCACCGCGACCGACTTCTCGCCGAGCAGGTGGCCGTCGCACAGGATGCAGAAGTCGACGATCCCCTGGTTCGCCCAGGGAAAGATCGGGTCGATCCGGCCCCCAACCTCGGGGATCCGGTCCACGACGCCCATCGCGAGGACGAGGACCCGGCCCCGCGCGACCAGCGTCTGCTTCAGCCACTCGAACGTGACGGAGTAGTCGGCGTCGCCCCGCGCCGCGACGGCCGCCCGCGCCGGGGCGAAGTAGCCGACCGACCCGTCGACCTTGCGGACGGCCGCGACCTGCCGGTCGAGGAGCTCGTGGCCCGAGACCCCGTCCGGGAACCCGGGGATGTTGTCCATCTTCGGCGCGTAGTACGACCGGGAGTACTTCGGCCCCCGGTCGAGGACGGCCGCCGTGTGCCCGAGGAGCGCGGCCTTGAGGCCGGCCTGGAGACCGGCGTGGCCGCCGCCGACGATGACGAAATCGTACGACTCCTTCAGCCGCGGAGGCCCGGGCATCGGTCGCATCACCCCGACGGGGGATTTGATGGCTCGCCGCGTCGCCGGACCCGCCGGGGCGCGACGGGCCGTCGCCCGCGACGGCAAAAGTTAAGGGCCGTACCCTTCCTCGGTTCGTTCGGGTTCCTCACGCCCGAGCCGGCCCGGTCCGAAGACGGCCCGCTTCGGGGGACCCTGTTCCTGGAGGACGGGTCCCGGTTCGACGGCGTCGGCTTCGGGGCGCGGGCGCGCCGGGTCGGAGAGGTCGTCTTCACGACCGGGATGGTCGGCTACCCCGAGTCGCTGACCGACCCGTCGTTCCGCGGGCAGATCCTCACGTTCACCTACCCGTTGCTCGGGAACTACGGCGTGCCTCCGGCGGGCGCGCGCGACCGCACCGGCCTGCCGATCCTCGAGAGCGAGGAGGTCCAGGTCCGGGGGGTCGTCGTCCGCGGCACCACTCCCCCGAGCCACTGGTCGAGCTCGCGCTCCCTCGCGCAGTGGATGGCCGAGGAGGGCGTCCCCGGCGTGCGGGGCGTCGACACCCGGCGCCTCACCGAGCACCTGCGCTCGAACGGCGTGGTCCGGGGGGTGGTCGACGTCGCGGCCGCCGACGCGCCGCCGAGCGACGCGGAGCTCGCGCGGGCGATCGCGCACGCCCCGGGCTACGCGGAGGAGAACTACATGGCCGAGGTCGCGCCGAAGAGCCCGGCCGTCCTCGGCCGCTCGAAGGGACCGCTGGTCGCCGTCCTCGACTGCGGGGTGAAGGCGAGCATCCTGCGGGCCCTTCTCGACCGCGGCGTCGCGGTCCTCCGTCTCCCCTACGACCACGAGGTCCCGACCCGGTGGGACGGGCGACGGGTGCAGGGACTGCTCGTCGGGAACGGACCGGGCGACCCCGCCGAGCTCGCGCCCACGATCGAGGAGCTGCGGCGGCCGAGCACCCGCGCGCTCCCGACCCTCGGGATCTGCCTCGGGCACCAATTGCTCGCGCTCGCGCGCGGCGCGACCACGTTCAAGCTCAAGTACGGCCACCGGGGGCAGAACAAGACGATCTGCTTCGCGGACGGACGGGCCCTCATCGTCAGCGAGAACCACGGCTACGCGGTCGACGCCCGCTCGCTGCGCGGGACCGGCCTCGAGAGCTGGGCGACGAACCCGGACGACGGGACGCTCGAGGGGTTCCGCGACGGCAGCGGCCGGGTGCTCGCCCTCCAGGGCCACCCCGAGGGGCACCCGGGCCCGCAGGAGGCGTCGTTCGCGTTCGACCGGTTCGTCGGGAAGGTGAAGCGGCGGGCATGACCGTCGCCCTGCCCGAGAAGGTGCTGCTCCTCGGCAGCGGCGCGCTGAAGATCGGCGAGGCCGGCGAGTTCGACTACTCGGGCAGCCAGTGCCTGAAGGCGCTCGACGAGGAGGGCGTCTACGCCGTCGTCGTCAACCCGAACATCGCGACGCTCCAGACCGACCCGCCGCGGCGGGGTCGGGTCTACTTCCAGCCGCTGACCCCGGAGTTCGTCGCGCCGATCCTCGCCGCGGAGCGGCCGGAGGGGGTCCTCCTGTCGTTCGGAGGCCAGACGGCGCTCAACTGCGGGGTCCGGCTCTCCGACCGGGGCGACCTCGCCCGCACGAAGACCCGGGTCCTCGGGACGCCGCTCACCGGCATCCGCTCGACCGAGGACCGCGCGAAGTTCGTGCGCGCGATGGCGAACGCGCGCGTGCCGACCCTCCCGAGCCGGGCCGTTTACTCCTACGACGAGGCGCTCGCCGCCGCCGAGGAGCTCGGCTTCCCGGTGATCGTGCGCGTCGCTTACACCCTCGGGGGCCGCGGCGGCGGCATCGCCCGGGACCGGGCCGAGCTCGCCGAGGTCGTGGGGCGGGGCCTGCGCGCGAGCCCCGTCGGCCAGGTCCTCCTCGAGCGGTGGGTCGGCGCGTTCAAGCAGCTCGAGTACGAGGTCGTGCGCGACGCACGGGGGAACGCCCTCACGGTCTGCAACATGGAGAACGTCCTCGCGATGCGGGTCCACACCGGGGACAACGTCGTGGTCGCACCCAGCCAGACGCTCACGGACGCCGAGTACCAGATGCTCCGCCAGGCCGCCCTGCGGGCCGCCGAGGAGGTCGGGATCGTCGGGGAGTGCAACATCCAGTTCTGCCTCGACCCGACGAGCGAGGAGTACTACGCCATCGAGATCAACGCGCGCCTCTCCCGCTCGAGCGCGCTCGCGAGCAAGGCGACCGGCTATCCTCTCGCCTACGTCGCGGCGAAGCTCGCGCTCGGCTACACGCTGCCCGAGCTCAAGAACCGGATCACGGGCGTCACCACCGCCTGCTTCGAGCCGGCGCTCGACTACGTGGTCGTGAAGCTTCCCCGCTGGGACCTCGACAAGTTCGCGCGGGCGGACCGGCGGCTCGGGCCGTCGATGAAGTCGGTCGGCGAGGTGATGGGGATCGGCGCGTCGTTCCCCGAGGCGCTCGCGAAGGCGGTCCGCATGAGCGACCCCCGGGCGGACCTTCTGCCGCCGGCCGAGGTCCGCGCCCCGAGGGAGGTCCTCGAGGACCTCGCCCACCCGACGCCGGACGTGCTCCGCTGCGCCCTCGAGGCGCTCCGCGCCGGGGTCGACCCGGCGACCGTGAGCCGGGTCTCGTTCATCGACCGCTGGTTCGTGGACGCCCTCTCGGAGATCGAGGCGACCGACCGGGCGCTCGCCGCCGGCCGCGGCGCACCGATCCCGACCGAGCTCCTGCGGCGGGCGAAGGAGCTCGGCTTCTCCGACCGCGCGATCGGGCGCGCGTCGCAGCGGGACGAGGAGGAGGTCCGGCGCGGTCGGCTCGAGTCGGGAGTCCGCCCCCGGGTCCGCATGATCGACACGCTCGCCGGGGAGTGGCCGGCCCGGACGAACTACCTCTACCTCACCTACCGCGCCGACGCGGACGACGTCCGGCCGATGCCGTCCGGCTCGGTCCTCGTGGTCGGGGCGGGCCCGTACCGCATCGGGTCGAGCGTCGAGTTCGACTGGTCGACCATGAACCTCGTGGACGGGCTCAAGGCCGAGGGCGTGCCGGGCGTCGCCCTGCTCAACTCGAACCCGGAGACGGTGTCGACCGACTACGACCGGTCCGACCGCCTCTACTTCGAGGAGATCACCCTCGAGCGCGTGCGGGACATCCAGGATTTTGAATCGTTCGGCGGCGTCGTGACGTGCGTCGGGAGCCAGCTCGCCCAGAACCTCACGCCGCTCCTCCACATGTGCGGGGTCCCGATCCTCGGGACGGCCTCCGAGTCGATCGACACGGCGGAGGACCGGGCCCGCTTCGCCCGGCTGCTCGAGCGGCTCGCGATCCCCCAGCCCGCCTGGCGGGCGTTCCGCACGGTCGAGGAGGCGAGCGCGTTCGCGGACGAGGTCGGCTACCCGGTCCTCGTCCGGCCGTCGTACGTCCTCTCGGGCCAGGCGATGCGCGTCATCGCCGGGCGCGCCGACCTCGGGCGGTTCCTTTCGGAGGCGGCGCGCGTCTCGCCCGAGCACCCCGTGGTCATCACGAAGTTCGTCGAGGGGGCGGACGAGGTCGAGCTCGACGCGATCTCGGACGGCGAGCGGGTGCTGGTGGCGGGGATCCTCGAGCACGTCGAGCGGGCCGGGGTGCACTCGGGCGACGCGATCTTCTGCCTGCCGCCGCGCCACACCCCCGAGGAGGTCCAGCAGCAGCTCCTCTCCGCGGCCGGCCGGCTCGCCCGCACGCTCGCGATCCGGGGGCCGTTCAACGTCCAGTTCCTGGTGAAGGACCGGGAGTACCAGATCATCGAGCTCAACCTGCGCGCGAGCCGGTCGCTGCCGTTCCTGACGAAGGCGACGGGCGTGCCGCTGCTGCGGGAGGCGGCCCGGGCGATGCTCGGCCGCCCGATCACCCGCGAGGGCGTCGCGCCGCTCCCCCCCGGCCGCTGGGGGGTGAAGGTCCCCCAGTTCTCGTTCCTGCAGCTCGCCGGCTCCGACCCGCTGCTCGGCGTCGAGATGCAGTCGACCGGCGAAGTCGCCTGCTTCGGGCCGACGTTCTCGGACGCGCTCGTGAAGGCGCTCGTGGCGACGGGCGTCCGGCTCGTCCCGCGCCGCGGGACCGCGTTCCTCTCGGTCGGCGGGCCCCGGCTCAAGGAGGAGCTCCTCCCGGTCGCGGAGCGGTTGCGCGCGCTCGGCCTCAAGATCACCGCGACCGAGGATACCGGCGCGTTCCTCGCGGGCCGGGGGCTGAAAGGGGTCCGGACGCTCCACAAGGTGTCGGAGCCCGACCGCCACCCGAACGTGATGGAGGAGCTCGACCGCGGCAAGGTCGACCTGATCCTGAACGTCCCGCTCTCGCTGACCCAGGAGAAGTTCGAGCGGATGCTCGAGGACGAGTACGTCCTACGGCGACGGGCGGTCGAGCTCGGGGTGCCGCTCTTCACGAGCCTCGAGGCGTTCGCCGCCTACGTCGAAGGGGTCGCGTGGCTCGAGGAGCATCCCCTCACGGTCGACGCGCTCTACGGCACGCCCGAGCCGGGAGCGCCGCGCGGCGCGCCGTCGCAGCAGATCCCGGTCGTGCCGCGGCGCAAGCGGGCCCGGGCGCGCCGACGCCGCCGCGCTACGTGAGCGGGAACTTCGTCAGCGAGTACTCGGGAACGACGGTGGACGTGTCGAGGATCTCGGGGATCCCGCGGATCCGGTCGGTCACGAAGTCGAGGACCCGCCGCTTGTTCGCCGCGCTCGGGGCGAAGTCGAGGACGACCAGGATGTCCCAGTCGCCCGTGAGGAAGTGGAGCTCCTTGACCTCGGGCAGGGTCTCGAGCAGGCGGCGGATCCGGTCGAGGTCCCCGCCCCGGACCTTGAGGTAGGAGAACGCGCGGACGCTCTTCAGGTCGGTCGGCATGATCGCCGCGAGCTCCTCGTCGGTGAACTGCTCGACCCCTTCGAGCCGGCGGCCGAGCGGGGAGATCAGCACCGGGAACTTCTGGACGCCGCGCAGGTGCTCGGTGATCAACCGCTCGAGCCGTCCGACCTTCTCGATGTCGGTGACCTTGACGCGGTAGCCCCGGTTCGTCGCGATCTCCTCGACCAGCGCCATGCAGCGCGACTGGTCGTCCGAGAGGAAGTAGACGGGCTCGCCGATCGTCTGGCCCTCGTCGCTCTCCGTCGGCGCGGCCCCGGGGTTCGCCCCCGCGGTCGGACGCGCCGCCGTGGCGGGAGGTCGGTAGAACGTCGTGACGGCCTTCTTGGACTGGACGTACAGCGCCAGTTCCCGGGACTCATCGGGCATGGGCTCCCGATGAGCGGACCGGGCTATTTAATCCAGAGCGCCGCGCACGAGAGTTCTCCCCCCGCCCGGAGGGCGGGGGGAACGGAAAGGGTTCGGTCGAGCGACCCCGGTCGTCCCGGGAGCGCTAGTACCGCTTGTACGAGTCGGATCGTTCCCGACCGCCGCCGCCGCCACCGCCGTAGCGGCCGCCGCCTCCGCCCCCGTACCCGCCGCCGCCGCCGGAACCCCGGTCCCGGTAGCCGCCGCCGTACGAGCGGCGCTCGCTCTCGAACTCTTGCTGGCTCATGTCGAGAGACTGGTTGACCTCGTTGATCGCTTCCGTCGACTTCGAGAGGTTCCCGTACCGGCCGACGTTGAGGCGCATGTGGCCCCGCACGAGGGACACGTAGCCGTTGTCGACCAGGATGACCTCGTCCTTCGCGATGGAGCCGATCTGCTCGTTCCAGAGCGACAGGATGATCGTCGCCGAGTCGTCCCCGACCACGGCCTCACAGACCTTCCTCGGGTCGCCGAACTTGCCCATCACTTCCTTGGGCTCTCCGACGCTGATCACCTTGGCCAGCACGTTCACTTGCTTCGAGTTCGGCGTTAGGTCTCGCACTTTCGTCAGGGGTTTGTCTGCCATTTCGTCTGCCTCTTCGGGTTCGCGTTTCGCGTTCGCCTTTCGGGGAACCAAAGAGCGAGTCTCGTCGCGCGAACACTCGTCGCACAAATAGGACGGGCGGGACGCTCGATTCGGGCTGGGCTCTGGGATTCCTCGGCGATTACGAAGCGCCCCGGGATATAAGCCCGCCGCCGTGTGTCGGAATAGCGCGCCGACGGGCTCCCCGGGCCGCGCCGCTCCGCCGGTGCGCCTTCGCCGTCAGGCTTTTCCGAACGGAGGCCGTCCCGGGCTGGGTTTCCGGGTGTGACCCAACGATTCGACCTCGGCGTGCACTACTTCCTCCGTCGGGAGTACCGCGAGGCGGCCCGCTACTTCCAGCAGGCCGTGCGCGACAGCCCCGCGGACGCCGCCGCCTGGTCGTACTACGGGATCGCGCTCGCCCACCTCGGGCGCGCCGGCGAGGCCGAGGCGGCGCTCGCCCGCGCCCTCGCGCTCGCGCCGGAGAACCCGGAGGCGTGGTTCCACCTCGGCGTCGCCCGGTCGCTCCGCGAGGAGTGGCCCGAGGCGGCGAGCGCCTACCGCCGCGCGGTGGCGCTGACGCCGGACGACATGGTCGCCTGGCACCGGCTCGGCGTCGCGCTCGCCGAGTCGGGCGAGGAGGTCGCCGCGGCCGCCGCGTTCGAACGGGCGCTCGTCCTCTCGCGGGACGTCGGCGCCCCGAGCGAATCGGGCGCGCCCCCGAGCCGCCTGCGGGACGACCACGTGACGGAGACCGGGGAGCGCGAGAGCGGCCGCGAGGCGAAGAGCTGGCTCGACCTCGCGCTCAGCCTCCTGTCCCTCGGCGACGAGGAGGAGGCGGTCGCCGCCTACGAGCGCGCCTACACCCTCGACCCGGACCGGGCCCAGCATTCGCTGTTCCGCCCGATGCTCCGGCTCCTGACCGCCGTCCAGGGCGGACCCGAGATGGAGGAGGAGGGGGCGGCCCCGCCGTCGCCCGTTCCCGAGGGGCCCGAGCGACCGCGGCCGCGACGGCCCGAGGTCGGGTAATTCCCGGGCGCTAGAGGTCGCGCGGCGCCCGGGTCACGATCGTCGACTCGGCCCACTCCTTCGCCTTCGCGCGGGCGACCCGGTGGGCGGCGTAGAACTTCCCGACGCGCTCGAGCAGCTGGGACTTGCACTCGCCGCAGAGCAGCGTTCCGGAGCGGCAGCCGGCGGTGACCTCGGCGAACTTCGCGTCCGATTCGGCGAACTGCGTCCGCCAGAGCGCCCAGACCGAGCAGATCTCGGGCGTCGCGCCGAGCCGCCGCTGCTCCTCGACGGTCGCGCGCCCTCCCGTGAAGGCGTTGCGGACCTTCCGCTCGACCGCCTCGGGCGGGTCGTCCAGGAACAGGGCGTTGTCCGCCCGGTCCCCCGTGGTCGACATCACCGACTCGCCGAGCAGCCCCGGGACCATCTGGCTGTGGAGGAGCGCCGGCTTCGGGTAGCCGAAGCTCTCGGCCATGTCGCGCGTGATGCGGAAGTGCGGGTCCTGGTCGATCCCGCACGGGATGAGGCACGGGACCGGCCGTCCCTCGGCCCACGATGGCCAGAACGCCGGTACGGTCTGGAGCGCCGTGTAAAAGACGAGGCCGATGTTGGTGCTCGGGGTGAACCCGAAGACGGCCTTGACGGTCGAGTAGGGGACCTTCCGCGCGATGCGCACGGCGAGCGGGTACATCGCCGCGATCGAGCGGGAGTCGAAGAACGTGTGCGTCCGCTTCGGGTCGAAGCCGAGCGCGAGGATGTCGGTGAGGTTCTCGAGGCCCCAGTGGACGGTCTCCTCCCGAGCGATGCCCGTCTTCGAGGACCAGAACTTCTCGTCGTCGGTGATCTGGATGTACATCGGCACCCCGAGCCGCTTCTGGAACCACTGGCAGAGCTGGAACTGCAGCAGATGCGAGGTGTGGAGCGGCCCGGAAGGTCCCCGGCCCGAGTAGAGGAAGAACGGATTCCCGTGGGCGAAGCCGTCGAGGAGCGCCGGGAGGTCCCGGTGGGAGTAATAGATCCCGCGCGCGAGCGCCGGAGGGAGCTCCCCGCCCGCGATGTGGTGGAGCTTCGCGAGCAGCTCGGGCGTGACCGGCTGGGTCCCGAACTGCTCCCGGAGCCGTTCGTAGTCGATCCGACCCTTGACCTCGTACGGCGTGACGACGAACTCCTCCTTCCCGGGCACGTCCGCTCCGCCCTCGCTAGCCTTCGGGGAAGGTGATCTTCGAGAGGATCGACTCGCGCTCCGCGAGGGGGACCCCGGCCGCGCTCAGCGCCTCGGCGACGCACGAGCGGGAGTGCTCGAAGTGGATCGTGTGGCCGCACGACGGACAGCTCGTCCATCCCTCGATCAGGCGGCGCAGGCCCTCCCGCGACGACGAGGAGTCCCGGCGGGCGAACCGTTCGACGAGGATCGCCGCACCGGCGGCGTTCTCGAGGTTCGTGAGGGGGACCCGGACCGGGGTGTTGCAGATCGGGCAACGCGCCGGGTTCCGGCAAGTGCACGCCATGGCCGGAGAGGGTACCTACGCGCCGGACCTAAAAGCCCGACCCTCCCGTGGACGGATACGTTCATCTAGCCTCGGACGCGCTCTCCTCGCCCGATGGCCCGATCGCCGGACGACGCGGCGTCCGAGCTCCGGGAGGAGATGGTGGAGCTCCTGCGACAGCTCAACCGCGCCGAGATGGAGGAGCCGGACGGGGAGGGGCTCGAGCTCCTCGAGCTTCACCACTTCCTGGCCCGAGGACCGTACCCCCGGGTCACCCCCGACCAGGTCGCCGAGGCGGTCTCCGTGCTCCTCGCGAACGGCTTCACCCAGGTTCGGGGTGACCCCGAGTACGCCTGGGACCGCGGGCGCGTCCTGGGAACGCGCTACCTCATCACCACCGAGGGGAAGCGGTTCCTCATCTCCCGGCTCGCGCGCGTCAATCGGGTAGAGTGAACCGGCTCGTCGGCGGAACCGGATTTAAGTAGAGGAAGGCGGCGTAGCATACGGCGCATGCCGACCGGGGAGCGCCCGGACCCGATCCGCGCCACCCTGGTCGCGATCCTCCAGCAGCTGAACCGGGCCGAGTCGATCCACGAAGGCCGGGCCCGCGACCAGACGCTCGAGCTTCCGGACCTGGAGCGCCTTCTCCATCGGTTCTGGGCGGTGGAGGCG
>JASHYY010000105.1 GCA_030042815.1 Thermoplasmata archaeon
TCCGCCGGGAGTATCCGCACGAATCCACCGAGTGGCTCCTTCGGGCCGATTCGAGTCTCCGCGGTCGCCCTCCGCGCCGGGGCGCGCGCGCCTTCCGGGGGATCGGGGCCTTGCTGGCTCTACTGCGACCCGTCCGGCGCGGTCGACGAAGGTCTTTGTAGGGGGTCCGGGGTGGGTCGTCCGATGTGCGACATGGACCCGGAGGAGCAGGTCGAATACTTCGCGTGGGTCGAGGCAGAGCGGGTACGGTCTACGGCACCCCGGATGATGACCTCGGGCTTGGTGGGGCAGTTCCTCCGGGAACCGGTGGTTCTGGCTTCCGCCGCAACCTGAGCGTTGGGAACGCGCTCCCGCCCGACGGGGCGGGAACGTCGACAACATGAAGGCAGAGGGCCATCTCCCGGGTCATGCCCGAGCTCGAGAACCCTCCGGAGAATCCGTGCTTTGGATGCGGCCCGCGACACCCACGGGGCCTCCGTCTTCGCTTCGAGTCGGTCGCCGGTAGGGACGGAGCCCCGGAGGTCCGGGTCGAGTTCTCGCCGAAGCCGGACGAGATCGGGTGGCCGACCCTGTTCCACCACGGCCTCCACTTCACCGTACTCTACGAGTCCTCGTACTGGGCCGCGCTGACCCTCGGAGGGAAGCTGTGGGTCAGTGTCGGACCCCTCACGTATACCGCCGACCGGCTTCCGCGCGTCGGACGGCGTTACGAGGCGAGGGCCCGGATCACGATGACCTCGCCCGACCGTCTGACCGTTCGGGCCGCGAGTTCGTCGTTGGACGGCCGGCCGTGCGGTTCGCTCGAATCGACCTGGAGGCCCGCCCGCCGCGCGGTGGTCGAGCGCGCAGGGATCCCCCTTCCGGACTACCTCGAAAGCGAGCTTTCTCCGTAGGACGGGATTAAGAGGCGGAGTCCCTCCCGAGGGGGAGGACGCCATGACGTTCCGGATCGGCCGGGCCGCGGCGTACTCCGTGCTGTGCGACGGGTACGTCGGGGACCGCGTCGGGTCCACCGTCTCGTACGTGCGGGAGGGCCGCCGCCACGTGGTGATCGACCCCGGAATGGTCTCTTCCCGGGACGCGATCCTACGGCCGCTCTCCAAGCTCGCCGTCCGGCCGGAGGACGTCACCGACGTGGTTCTTTCGCATCACCACCCGGACCATACGCTCAACTGCGCTCTGTTTCCTCGGGCTCGGGTGCACGACTACTGGGCCGAGTATCGGAACGCCGTCTGGAAGAGCCGGCCCGCGGAGGGGTATCGCCTCTCCCCGTCGATCCTTCTCTGGGAGACGCCCGGGCACACCCCGCAGGACATCACCACGCTGGTCGGCACGGCCGGGGGGATCGTCGCGTTCACCCATTTGTGGTGGGACGAGTCGGGTCCCACCCCGGACCCGCTCGCCTCCGACCCGCGTACCATCCCGAAGCACCGGAAGCGGGTCCTCGCGGTCGCGGACCGCATCGTGCCGGGCCACGGACGGCCGTTCGTCCCGAGACGGACGTGGGTCGGTGGGGGCCGCACTGGTACCCCGTAAAGCCGGATGGACCTTGCCTCTAAAACCCTTGGAAAGGGTCGACATTTCGTGAACTCGGCCGAGCCCACCTCGCCGGCGACGTCCATCTACCTGTGGGGGTCCGACCGCGGACGGCTCAACGCGGCCGCCCGAAAGATCGCTCGCCGCTTGGACCCAGGGTATGCGTGGGTCGAGGTGGACAGCGGAATCCCCGCGGAGTACGGCGGGGCGACCCCGGCCGCCGTCTCCGTGAAGGACGTCCTGCCCCGGCCGGCTCCGTCGGCGACTCTGTTCTGGTCGTACCTTCGGTCGCGCGGCCAGCAACGGGCGACCGACGACCTCCGCGAGTTCCTCGCGATGCCCGACCCGATCCAGTCGGCCGTCGCGACCCTGCTCGTCCCCGAGGCGGAGCGTCCTCGGCTCCTCGTGATCGCGAACGCCGACCGGGTCTGCTCCGCGCAGCCGCGGGGGCCGTGGATCCTCCGGCCGTACATCGAGTTCCTGGCCAGCCACGAGATCTCGGTGATGGTCACCTTCGCCGGCCGGCCCTGCCACCACCGGGCCGAATACGAGTACTCGCTCACGACGTCGGACTCCCTCCCGGAGAAGTTCCGCTCCGACGCGGCGGTCTGCCAGTGGGGAGACTGTGCGACGTGCCTCGTGCGCCTGTGCGCTCCGAACGAGCTCGTCTGCTCGTCCAAGCTGTGGGCCACCCAGACGACCGGTCCGACGGCGCCGGACCGCCGCGTCGGGTTCGCGTCGCACTAGGGACTCTGCCGCGGGGAGACGGAGTCCTCGGGAGCATCGGCCGAATCCTGCGAGTCCGCCAACGACCGTCCGGCACGCGAGGCCGTCGGCTCGTTCGGAGGCGCGTCTTCTCTCGGGCGGGGGTCGGGCGCCCTCCGCGTCGAACCCCGGAGCAGCAGCACGAGCAAAGTGAGACTTAGCAGTCCGATGAGCGCCCAAGCGAACCACCCAGTCCCGGAAGAAGGGAGGCCGGCGGCAGGGGCCGGAACCAACACCGGGTCGACCGTCGCGCGGCCGCCGGGAGGAACGGATACGTTCTCGAGGAACGGGAGGAACCCCGGGACCGTTACCGTGACGAGGTAGCTTCCCGGCGTGACCGTCAGGCTCACCGAACCGCAGAACGACTCCGTGCCGGAGGAGTT
>JASHYY010000010.1 GCA_030042815.1 Thermoplasmata archaeon
CGCTCTCACACAGCGAAGACCGCCGGTTCGAATCCGGCCGAGCCCATGGTTTCGCTCCGTCGAATCCGAGAGGGAGACGTGCCCCGAAGGGGGGTAGCGGCTCCCGGCACGGTAAAAAAAATAAGACCCCGCCCGGGGCGCGAGCCCCGGGCGAGGGAGCCCGAATCACCGATCGCCGGTCATGCCCTCCACGCCGCGAGCGCGACGAGTGCGTTCGCGCTCAGCTCGGCGGATTGGCTCGCGAACAGCGTCGCCGCGCTCGAACCCTCCGGTTGGGCGCACTTGTGCACCTCCGTGGTGACGTGGTACGTGTACGTCACGGCCACGGTGGTCGCCCCCGACACGGTCCCTGACGCGGGGCTCGGACCGTAGTACTCGAGCACGCAGCCGTTGGCGAGCACCACTACGTCGCCCACCGTGTAGGAGTTGCTGCCCGAGAGACCGCTGAACCCGATCGAGGTCGGTGCGTCCGCGCTCTTCAGCGTCCCGCCGACCGTGACTTCCCACGAATCGCCCGACGGCAGGCCGGACTCCGAGAACGTCACCGAGTACGTCGCGAGCTTCGAGATGGTCGTCGCCACGCTGGCGCTCCCCCCGCTCACGGTCACGGAGCCGCTCGACGGGGAAGCTCCGTAGCCCGACGGCGCGGTGATGCTGTAGCTGTACGTCCCGTTCGGCTCGACGAAGACGATGTTCGTCCCCGCGCTCGCGCTGAGCGTCTCTCCGTTCGCCTTCACCGACCACTGGTCCCCGCTCGGTGCACCGGTTTCGCTGAACGTCACCTTCCAACCGATGTTGTATGGGGCGACCCATCGGTTCGTGCCGGCCGCGGACGCGGGCTCGGAGAACGTGACCGCGGAGCCCGTCAGCGTCTGCCCTCCCTGGGGAGAGTACGGAACGGAGGCCGAGTAGGTGTAGGTGCATCCGGGGGCCCCGAAGAAGTGCCACTGTCCGGCGCTGTTCGCCTGCTCGTAGTAGTTCGCGGAAGGGAACTCGGACCCGCTCGGACAGCTCTGCTGGAGCAGCACCGTGGCGCCCGCCGCCGCGGTTCCCGCGACGGTCGTCACGTTGCCCTCTAGGGAGACTGCCGGGAAGATCCCGTAGGTGAGCGACGGGCTCGAGCCGTCCGCGGTGTCCTGCCAGTTCCCCGGACCGCTGCGGTTGTCGCCGAGCTGGGGGAACGCGGAGAGCTCCAGGGTCGCCCCGCCGTACCCGAGGATCGGGAGGAGCCCGTTGCTGTTCGGCCCGATCGACACCTCGAGACGCGTCGACTGCGAGTACTCGTAGTCGCTCGCGGTCGGATTGACGATCTGAGCCCACTGGTTGACGGTCGCGTTGCCTCCGGCCTCGTTGGTGCTGCTGGTGAGGGAGCTCGACGAGTACTCGCCCGCCTCGGTCGACGCCTCGAACGCCTCGGTGGTGGCGGCGGCCGCCGAGGGGACGACCGCGAAGTCGACGGCGTCTGCGCCCGGTACGGCGCCGACCGCCACTGCGACGGCATCGAGTCCCGCGGCGATCGCCCAGGCCTCCCATTCGTTACCCGCGGTTCCCGAGCTCACGATGTAGCTGCCGCTGTCGCTCACGTTGATCCCGTCGTCGTAGGACGTGTAGATCGTCGTCTGGACGTGTCCGACCGGACCGTCGTACAGCGTGGCGATCATGTCCTCGAACCAAGCGAACGCCCAGAACCAGCCTCCGTTGTACGACTCGATCGGGGTCGTGGTCCCGGAGTCGGTGACGTTCAGCACGAGCGTCCAGCCGTTCACGGGCGTGTAGGTGTAGTACGAGTAGAGGAGGCTCGGACCCGTGCTGACGGATACCTCCTCGGCGTTCGCGAGGTTCATTCCCTGCCCGGTGAACGAGGAGTTCGACGGCAGTTGGTACTGGAACGAGTAGTTCGACGTCGACGGGAGGAACGTGTAGCCGGTGTAGTCGGTCAGATAGATCGACCGGTTCCCGTCCCAGCCCGCCCAGTCGTAGTACGTCGGGTTCTGCGCGACGTTCAGTCCCGTCTCGCCCGTCGGCCGGGTCGAGAAGTTCAGCACCGCCAGCGACCCGCAGACCATCAGGAGACAGATCCCGATGGCCCCGATCACCGCGACCCTTCTTCGTCGACTCGGACCTCGTCGCGCGCTCGCCCTCGGATCGCTCGCCGTTCGTCCCTGGATTCCCCCTTCCATAGTCCCCCCTATCGATTTCGGCCGGACGTCGCGGAAAACCCTCGGGCGTGTTCGGCCCCCTTTTGGAACGCCGCACTGTGGGGGTCCGAGACCTCACCCGGCGGGGTCCCGACCACGCGCTCGTCGCGCGCAGTCCGCATTCCGTGACCTCGGCTCGCGCCGGGGTACCGTGGCCGCGTTATGGACTGGAAGTAAAATCTTCTTGACCTGACCGGTGCGGCCGGTCGCCCCTCGCGTTCCCCGGGATCGAGAGGCGGTTCGCGGTGCAGCGGCCCGCGCCGCGACGAGGGACTATCACTCCGTGTCCGGGGGTCCGCCCGCGCGGACTTCCACCGGCACGCAGTGGATCGAGTTGTTGCCGAGTCCCCGGAAGTTCCACTCGGCCTGCGTCGGTTGCGTGTTGCCGAGTTCGTCGGTCGCCCGGACCCGCAGCACGTAGAATCCCGGTTCGGGCAAGCTCGTGAGGAGCTCCCAGTGGGTCCAAGCGTACCGAGAGCCCGGGGGATGTAGCCGGGCACTGAGCCACACCTCGCCGGCCGCCGTCGAGGGGCGGACGCTCACGTCGACCCGGACGATCGCGGCCTCTCCGGACCAGGCCGCGCCACGCAGGACGTGGGGACCGGTCGCGAGGACCTGGCCTTCGCGGGGCCAGGTGAAGAGCGATTTCACCCGCATCGAGGTGGCCGGGACCTTCGGCTCGTCCGCCCTCTGGCCCTCGCGGATGTACGCGTAGGCCCGGGACCGAAAGTACCCGTCGAACGAGTGGTCGATCACCTCGATGCGGGTCAACCACTTCACGGACGCCATACCGTAGTATCCGGGAACGATGGCGCGCACGGGAAACCCGTGTGCCGGACGCAGCGGTTCCCCGTTCATCTCGTCGGCCAGCAGCGTGTCGGGATGCAGGGCCTTCCCGAGCTCGAGGCTCATTTCGTAGCGCAGCTCTTCGGCGAGGCCCGGCTCCCTTCCTTGGTCCGCTCCCTGGAGCACGACCTCTTTGGCCGACGGGCGCACGCCCACCCGGTCGAGGACGGTCCGCAGCGGCACCCCGCGCCAGCGCCCGGTGCTGATCGCTCCGTGTCCCCAGAGGACCCCCTCGGGCTTCGGCCGCACCGTCGAGCGGCTGTTGCCGGCACATTCCATGGTCGCGACGACCTCGCGGTGGGGGAGCTGACGGAACTCGTCGAACGTCAGCACGAGGGGACGCTCGACGGTCCCGTCGATCGACAACCGCCACTCCTCGGCCCGGAGCTGGGGGACGGCGAAATGGCTTCGGATGAAGAACTTCTCCGTCGGGGTCGTCTCCTCCACCAGGGAAGGGAGAGAGGACTCCACGCACCGCGCGTCCGGGGTCGGCGCGCGCACTTCGAGCGGAAGGAACCGGGGGTCCGGAGCGGACCCCGCGGACGTGGACCGGCTCTTGGGGGGGCTCTCCACGGTGGGTCACCTACCTTCGCGACGGGTAGCCGACCGGGGAATAAGTTTGCCCGGGTTCTCAATGTCCGGCGATTTTCGGGCCGGCCACCGGCGGTGGTCGTCGCGCGGGGGCAGATTTTGCCGGGCACCTCCGGATTGTCGCGGTTCGGCACGCTTATGGAGGGGACGCCGTCCGGAGCGCCTGCTATGCCGCTGTTCGTAGCCGAACACACGCACCCGGCCGACCGATGCCCTGCCCGCAACCCCCAGATCGCCGCCGGGCTCCTCGCGATCATCGCCAACGCGCCTTCGGCCGGTATCAAGATCCACGGCGACGCCGTGACCCGAAACCAACACCACCTCTACATCATCGCGGAGGCGGAGAACGAAGAGGCGGTCCGCAAGTACTTCGCCCCGTTCGGGCAGATGGGAACCCTGACGGTGAGCGGGGCATCCCACTGCGAAGAGGTCGTTCGGAGAGGCGCCTGCTGACCGGCGGCCCCCGGTAGCCGAACGGCCACGGACCGCTCCGCTAGGGAGCTCCGGGCCGTCGGCTCAGGTCCTGCATGATCTGGTCGTACTGCTCGCGAGTGATCTCCCCGCGGGCGTACCGCATCCGCGCCACCATGGCCGGGCGGTTGGGACCGTACCCCCCCGGCGGGTACTGCCGATAGTACCCTCGTCCGTACCGGCTCGCACGGGTGCTCCAGAACGCGACCCGGACGATGAAGAAAATGATGATCAGCACGAAGAAGAAGAAGAACAGGCCGCCGAAGAGCCCGAACCGGTAGGGCGACGGGCTGACCCCGAAGAGCGCCGGGTAGGCCAGGGCCAGGAGGATGATGAGAGCGACCGCGATCAGGACGACCCCGATGATCACCGGAAGCCAGGGAAACCGCCGACGGGGGGGCTCGTAGGCGCCCCCTCCCGGTGGGTAGTATGGTCCGCTGCCGGTCACGGCCCTCCGCTTGTTCGACGCTGCGTTCCGGGATAAGAAACGTGGTCCCGCACCCGCGGGGGCGACCGGGACGAATCGGACCGTTCGCGGAGGACTAAGTTGGCATATACCTAATAATTAGGATATACCTTATATTGGTCCCCGTAGTGTGCCCTGCGATGGAAGCGCTCCAGCGACTCACCCGGCGGCAGTTGGACGCGCTGCGGACCATCGGCCGCGCCGAGACGGCTCAGCGCGGAGCCTCCCTCAAGGAGATCGCGTCCGCGATGCGGATGACCCCGCCGTCGGCGCTCGGCCACCTGACGCCCCTCGAAGCGCTCGGACTGGTCGAGCGGCATCGGGGGAAGACCCGGCTTACTTCGAGGGGGCGGACGACCCTGCTCGAGTATCAGCGGCATCACCGCGTGGCGGAGACCCTGTTCGGGAGCCTGGGCCTTCCGCCCGAGGAGACGTGCGCGGCCGCCCGCGAGATCGACCTGGCGATCTCGCACCGAACCATCGAGGAGGTCTGTCGCGCCCAGCGACACCCCCTGTCGTGTCCCCACGGGGAACCCATCGCGCCGTGTCACGACGGCTCCCCGTCCCGATCCCACTGACGAACGCGAGGGAGGAACAACCGTGGAGCAAGGGCGTCGCAGGGTCCTCACGCTCGCCGTGCTCGTCGTCGTGGTCGGCGGCATCACGGCCGAGGCGCTGACCAGCACGGCGCCGCCGCCGTTGACCTCCTCGACCGGACCGATCCGGGTCGTCGCCGCGGAGAATTTCTGGGGAAGCCTCGCGTCGCAGCTCGGCGGAAGCCAGACCACGGTCCTCAGCATCGTCACCGACCCGAACACCGACCCGCACGAGTACGAGGCGAACGCTTCCACCGCGATCGCGATCACGGAGGCCCAGCTGGTCATCGTCAACGGGGTAGGGTACGACGACTGGGCGCTCCAGATCCTGGCCGCCGACGGGAATCCGAATCAGGTCGTCCTCAACGTAGGCGACCTCAACGGCGTGAGCGTCAACGGGGGGATCGTCACGGGGAACCCCCACCTGTGGTACAATCCCGCCTACGTGAACCGCACCGTGGCCGCGATCTACTCCGACCTGGTTTCTCTGCGCCCATCGGACCGGTCGTATTTCCTTGCGAACTACGTGACGCTCAACGCCTCGCTCGCCGACCTCTATCAGCAGGCGGACAACATCCGGGCGACGTTCGCCGGGACCGAGGTGGCGTCGACGGAAAGCATCTTCGTCTACCTCGCCAACTACACCGACCTCGACCTGGTTTCGCCGCCCGCCTTCATGGAGGCGATCGCGGAGGGGAACGACCCTCCGGCCCAGAGCGTGGTGGAGTTCGAGGACCAGATCGAGAGTGGCCTCGTGAAGGTGCTCGTGTACAACGAACAGACCGTGACCCCGATCACCACGAACATGAAGGCCCTCGCCGCGCAGTACAACGTGACGGTCGTCGGGATCACCGAGACCATCCAGCCGCCCAACTACTCGTTCGAGCAGTGGATGGGAGCCGAGTACCTGGCGGTCTACAACGCCCTGAACGCCCAGGCCCTAGGTCAGTGATCCTCGATGCACGCGACCGTCCTCCGAGCGCACCCTTCCGAACGTCCCGAAATCGCCCTTCGGGCAGACCATCTCGAGGTCGCCTACCGTGACCGAGTCGTGTGGCGAGACGCCACGTTCCAGATACGCCGCGGAGAGTTCGTCGCGGTCATCGGACCGAACGGAGCCGGGAAGACCACGCTGTTCCGCCTGCTGCTCGGACTCCGGCGGCCCTCCGGAGGATCGCTCGAGGTGTTGGGCGAGGCGCCCCGCCGGGGCAACCCGCGTATCGGCTACGTCCCGCAGCGCCATACGATCGACAACGACACCCACGTCGCCGCGGACGCGCTCGTCCGTCTCGGGTACTCCGGGACCCGGTGGGGGCCGGGCTGGCACTTTCAGGCCCAGCAGGAGGCCGCGGACGCGGCGCTGGACGCCGTCGGCGCCTCCGACCTCGCGGCAAAATCGCTCGGCGCGATGTCCGGCGGGGAGCTCCAGCGGGTCTTCCTGGCCGAAGCACTCGTCGGCAATCCCGAGATGCTGCTGCTCGACGAGCCCCTCTCGAACCTTGACCTGCGTCGATCGCGCGAGCTCGTCGAGGTCGTTCACGGGCTGGTCCGGTCGCGCGACGTCACGACCCTCCTCGTGGCCCACGACATCAATCCGCTCATCGAGTGTCTCGACAAGGTGATCTACATCGCGAACGGCAACGTCGCGACCGGTCCGCCCGAGACCGTCCTCACCTCGGCCTCGCTGACCGAGCTCTACGGGGTTCCGGTCGAGGTCTTGCACGATTCGCGCGGGAACATCGTCATCGTCGGGGGAGAGAATCCCCACGAGTAAGGTCGGCCATGACCGCCTTCAGCTGGAACTTCGTTACCGACCTCCGCGCGATGTGGCAGTACGCGTTCATGCGAAATGCGTTCGCGGCGGGAACGATCGTCGCGATCGTCGCAGGGATGGTCGGCTACTTCGTCGTGCTGCGGCGTTCGGCGTTCGCCACGCACGCGCTCGGTCACGTGGGTTTTTCGGGCGCCGCCGGGGCGGTGCTGTTCGGGGTGAATCCCGTCTTCGGGCTCCTATTGTTCACCGTCTCGGGCGGGACCGGAATGGCGCTCTTGGGACGGCGCGCGTCGACGCGGGACATCGAGATCGGGACCGTGCTCGCGTTCATGCTCGGCCTCGGCCTAGTTTTCCTCAGCCTGTACAACGGCTACGCGACGGAGGCCTACTCGATCCTCTTCGGCGAGATCCTGGGGATCAGCGACGCGGGAGTCCTCCTGACGCTGGGGGCCGGAGTCGTCGTCCTCGCGGTGATCGCGGCCCTGTATCGACCGCTGCTGTTCTCCTCGCTCGACGAGGACGTCGCCGAGGCGAAGGGGCTCCCGATGCTGGCGCTCAACCTCGGGTTCATGGTCATCCTCGCGGTGGCGATCTCGTTCGCCGTCCAGGTGATCGGGGTCCTCCTGATCTTCGCGTTGATGGTGACGCCGGCGGCGACGGCCGTGCGGGTCACCCAACGGCCGCTCGCGGCGCTCCTCGTCTCGACCGGGATCGCCGTCTTCTCGATCTGGGCCGGCCTGTTCCTCGCCTGGTACGAACAGTACCCGGCGAGCTTCTTCATCGTCGCGACGGCGTTCGCCATCTACCTCATGGTCCGGGGGGGCCAGGCGATCGCCACGCGCTGGGTCCGTCCGAGCTTTCCGGGGGTCGGAACCGACTCCTCGGTCGGAGCCGAGTCCGCGTAGGCTCCGACGCCACGCAAACCTGCGCGGGTCGAGAGTCCGGGGGCCCGCAGAACTTCCCAAGTCTCCTGAATCCGGGTTGAGAGGCGGTGCCCGCGAGCACCGGAACTTAGGGGAGCTTGATCCGGAGCGACGGGGTCGTCGGGGGCGATCGTCTCCCGGGCCGGGAGGAGGGGGCGGTCCGCGACCGCCGAGAAGAGGGCAGCCTCGCTCGGGGTCAGCCGGAGGCAGACCCTTCGCCGCGGGACCCGGTCCGGGCGGCGAATGACGGACGTGCCCTTCCGTCCCCCACTCCCGCGCGAGGACCTTTCTTAATAGCGGAAGCCGCTCCCCCGGCCCCCGTCCCGGGGTCGGAGCGCGCGTCTCCTCATGCAGCGGGTCGCGGACGTTCTCGTCGACGCCTTGGTCGCGGCCGGAATCCGCCACGTGTACGGCGTGGCCGGAGATTCTCTCAATGCCGTGACCGATTCGATCCGGGGCCGCAAGGAGATCGCCTGGGTCCATGTCCGCCACGAAGAGGCGGCAGCCTTTGCCGCGGGGGCCGAGGCCCAGTTGACCGGCGGGCTGGCCGCCTGCGCGGGGAGCTGCGGTCCCGGTAACCTCCACCTGATCAACGGGCTCTACGACGCCCATCGCAGCCGCGCCCCCGTCCTGGCCCTCGCGGCCCAGATACCGACCGCGGAGATCGGGTCGAACTACTTCCAGGAGACCCATCCGGAGGCGATCTTCCGGGAGTGCAGCCACTACCGGGAGCTGGTCGCGACCCCGGAGCAATTGCCCCGGGTCGTGGAGACGGCGATGGAGACCGCACTCGCCCGTCGGGGCGTGTCGGTCGTGATCCTTCCGGGCGACGTCGCGCTGCTCCACTCGGTGGGGAAACCGCCCCGGGCTCCCGTGACACCGGTGCCGTCTCCCGTGCGTCCGTCGAACGACGACCTCGTTCGGCTCGCGCGGATGGTGAACGAGGCGAAACGGGTGACGATACTCGCCGGGAGCGGATGCGCGGCGGCGCGCGAGTCTCTCCTACGGGCCGCGAAGCTGTTGCAGGCCCCGATCGTCCACACCCTGCGGGGAAAGGAGTCGCTCGAGCACGACAACCCGTACGACGTCGGGATGACGGGTCTGATCGGGTTCTCCTCGGGCTACCACGCCATGATGGACGCCGACCTCCTCCTGATGCTCGGGACCGACTTCCCCTACCGTCAGTTCTACCCCGAGCCCGCGAAGAAGGTCCAGGTGGACATCGACTCGAAGCAGATCGGACGTCGGACGCGGGTCGACCTCGGGATCGTCGGCGACGTCGCGTCGACGCTCGAAGCTCTCCTGCCTACCGTGCAGGCGAAGACCGAGAAGCTCCACCTCTCGGCGTCCCTCGACCACTACCGGCACGCTCGGGAGTCGCTCGACGACCTCGCGACCGGGGAGGCCGGGAAGTCGCCGGTTCACCCCCAGTACGTAGCCCGGGTCTTCGACGAACTGGCCGCGGACGACGCGATCTTCACCTGCGACGTCGGGCTCCCGACGGTCTGGGCCGCCCGGTACCTTCGGATGAACGGACGGCGACGCCTCCTGGGTTCGTTCTGGCACGGGACGATGGCAAACGCCCTCCCGCAGGCGATCGGCGCGAAGTCCGCGAAGCCGGACCGCCAGGTCGTGAGCTTCTCGGGGGACGGCGGCCTCTCGATGCTCTTCGGCGAACTGCTGACCCTCAACCAGCTCCACCTCCCCGTGAAGGTCGTCGTCTTCAACAACGGGGCGCTCGGCTTCGTGGCGCTCGAGCAGATCTCGGCCGGCTTCATCTCGGCCGACGTGGACCTCGAGAACCCCGACTTCGCAGCGGTGGCGAACACGGTCGGTCTGAAGGGATTCCGCGCCGAGAAGCCCGAGCAGGTGCGGCCGATGGTCGAGCAGCTGCTGGCGGAACCCGGACCGGCCCTCCTCGACGTCGTCGTCTCGCGTCAGGAGATCGTGATGCCCCCGTCCCTCGAGCGGGCGGTCGTGAAAGGGTTCGGGCTCTGGTTGGTCAAGGCGGTCCTGAGCGGACGGGGCGACGAGATCGTCGACCTCGCGAAGGTCAACCTGTTCCGGTGAGCCCGTGGCTCCGCGGCCCCGACCGCGCCGGTGTCCCCGGCCGTGAGATCGGGTGGATCGGGACGCCGTACTCGCGCAGGATCGCGACGAAACGGGGGTCGTCCCGGATCGAATCGAAGAACAGCCCCCGGTACCAGAGCCAGAGGACACGGT
>JASHYY010000106.1 GCA_030042815.1 Thermoplasmata archaeon
GGCGAAGGGCCTCGCGCGGGCCGACGCCCACGAGCTGTTGCGGGGTCTCACCCGCGGCGGCGGCTCTCTGCTGGAGAAGGCGTCCGCGGACCCGACGGTCCGCGCCCATTTCACGGCGCAGGAGCTCGCGGAGATCCTCGACCCGGCGAGCTACGTCGCCGCGGCGGCGGCCAAGACCGAGCGCATCCTCGCCGTCCTCGAACCCGAACTTAGCCGATGAACGGGGCGCCCCCCGCGTGGACGGCGACCGTCCGCGTCCGGTTCCCGGACGCGGCACTCGCCGGCTGGGTCTCCCGGGCCCTCGCCCCCGAAGCGGCCCGGGAAGTGCCTCGTGCGCGCGCCGAACTCCGGTCGCTCCGCGCGGACACCCTCGAGCTTGCGATCGCGGCCCGGGACGTAGGGGCGATGCGCGCCGCCCTGAACACCTATCTCGGGTGGGTTCACCTGTCGCTCGCGACGGCGGCGGCCTCGGGGCGACCGGGGTCGAGGACCGTACCGAAACCCTGACGGGCCGAAGCGCTTATCTTGCCCGCCCGGTCCGGAGACCGTGGCGCTCCCGGCGAAGCTCCAGAACGACATCAAGCAGTTCCAGCGCCTGCAGCAGGAGCTCGCCGCGGTCCAGCAGCAGCGACTGCAGCTCGACCTCAAGGTCCGCGAGGTCTCGCATACGCTCGACGAGCTGAAGACCGTCCCCGAGGACGCGGTCATCTACCGACCGATCGGCGGCTTGCTCGTTCGAGCGAAGGACCGCAAGGAGGTCGTCGACATGCTCACCGAGGACAAGGAGACCGCCGAGGTCCGTTTGAAGGCGGTCGAACGCCAGGAGAACCACCTGAAGGAGCGCTACACGACGATGCAGCAGGAGCTCAGCCAGGCGCTCCAGGCGGCCGGTGCCCAACCCGCCGCTTCCTCCGAGTCGGACGGCGGGCCGTAAGGCGAGTCGCTACGCCCGTCGGCGGACGAGCCGGTCCGCGATCTCGCGCACGAGCGGCTTCGCACCGGCCCGGATCGTGCGGCTCCGGGACAGGCGTCCGAGCGCCCGATCGGTGAGCTCGGAGATCCGGCGTTCGGAGTAGTCGAGGCTTCCCGTCGATCGGATGACCTCGCGGGCCCGCTCCACGTCCTCTTCCGGCGCGGTCGCGTTGCCGAGGACCCGCGCGAGCCGGGCCCGGTCGGCTTCCGAGCCGAGCTGCCAGGCGCGAACGACGAGCAGTGTCCGCTTCCCCTCGACCAGGTCGTTGGAGCTCTTTCCCGACTCGTCGGCGTCGAAACCGGCCCCGAGCACGTCGTCCCGTAGCTGGAAGGCGATCCCGAGGTCGGTCCCGATCGCCTCGAGGTCCGCCAGCCGTCGCTCTACCGCCCCCCCGAGCAGGGCGCCGATCTTCATCGGGGAGACGACGGTGTAGACCGCCGATTTCAGCCGGTGGACCGTGAGGACGTCCTCCTCGCGGACGCTCGCCGGGTCGAGAGTCCCGTTCCGGATATCGAGCAGCTGGCCGTACGCGGTCAGCCGCGTCATCCGGACATACTCGGCGAGTGCGGCGAGTCGCGCGGCCGGGGGAGCGCGCGCGGCGAGCAACGCTTCGACGGTGAACGGCTCCTCGAGGTCCCCGACCGTGATCCCGATCCCGAGGCCGTAGTCCTCGCTCGACCCCACCCGGCGCTCGCGCTGGTGGAGTGCGGCCATCGACCGGTGGACCGTGGGTCCTCCGCGGCGCTCCTCGGCGTGGTCGATGATGTCGTCGTGGATCAGCATCCAGCTCTGAAGTGCTCGAGCGCCGCGGCGGCCCATAGCACCGGCGCGGGAGCCCGACCCGTGGCGAGGTGGTACCCCGCGAGCACGAGCGTCGCCCGGAACCGCTTCCCCCCCCGCAGGGTGAACTCCTGGTTCACCTCGAGGAAGGGTCGCACGGTCGCCGGAGCCGTCCGACGTTCCCGAGCGTACGACGCCCGCAGCGCGCGCTCGACCGAGGGGATGTAGCGCGACAGGGCGGCGAGGTCCACGGCGCGTGCCGTTGGACGATTATCGTATTTAACACACCGGGCCATGACCGGCCCGATGGCGTCCGTTCCGTTCATAGAGCTCTCGAGCGCGCTCGTGGAGGCGATGGGTCAGCGGCTCGACGCGGCGAAGCCGGTCCCCGAGGGCCTCCTCTTCCGAACCGGCGACGGCTTCCTCTATGCGTTCCTCGAGGACCCGACCAAGGTCTCCCTCGACACGATCCGCCACCTCTTCGAAGCCGGCGGGGGGGTTCCGGTGCACCTGGTCGTGCTCACGCCCGGCCATTTGCCGCTCGCCCTCTCCGCCGAGGTGGTCGGTAAGGGCGGCACGCTCGTCGAGGGCCCGCGCTTCGCCGAGCTGGCCCGCCAATTGGGACTCGAGACGTACCTCGGCGAGGAGCCGCGCGCCCCGCCGCGCGAGGCCCGCCGTCTCTTGCCGAGCGCGCAGCAGCTCGACGGGATCCTGACCCGGGCGCGTACCTGGCTCGACTGGGGGGTACCGGCGCTCGCGTTGCGATTCTACCGCCAGGCGAGCGATTTGAAGCCGGGGTTCCTCCCGGCGAAGGTCGGCGTCGGTCGGTCGTTGCTCGCCCTCGGACTGGTCGCCGACGCGGACCGGACGTTCGACGAGGTCCTCTCCGTCCGACCGGACGATGTCGAAGCCCGGATGGGGAAGGCCGCGGTGCTCGGCGCCCGGGCGCAGCCGAAGGAGGAGGTCGAGATCTACCGGACGCTCCTCGCCGAGGACGAGGCCCGCACCGAGGTCCGCGCCCACCTGCTCGCCGCGCTCGTCGACCTCGGGGACTGGAAAGGCGCCCGGGTGGAGATCGAGGCGATGCTCGCGCGGACTCCCGAGGACCCGCAGCTCCGGTTCCTCCACGCCGTTGCGCTCTCCCACACTGGCGAGAAGGGTCTCGCCGACGAGGAGCGCGAGGAGGCCCGACGGCTCGGACTATCGTACGAACGCGAGACCGCACTCTGCCAGCACCTCGGCATCGCTCCCCCGCCGAAACCCGAACCCTCGGCCCCGGCCGTTTCCGCCGAGGGTCGTCTTCCGGCGCTGCGGCCGACGCGCAAAGCCCGTCCGGCGGCCCGTCCTCCGCCGCGGACGAACCGCCCGGCCCGCGCGAAGACGTCGCCGAGGCCCGCGGCGAAGTCACCGGTTCGACGCCGAGCGGCGACGAACCGCAAACGTAAGTAACCGCGGCCCGCCTCGGCGCACGATCCCCGGAGGAAGCCGTCGATGCGAGTCGTCTCCGTCCTTCCGAGCGCGACCGAGATCGTCTGCGCGCTCGGCCACGGACCCGAGCTCGTCGGGCGGAGCGCCGAATGCGATTACCCGCTCGAAGTGCGCGGAGTCCCGGTCGTGATGCAGCCGAAGGTCTGGGACTCGGACCGGCCCTCGCGCGAGATCGACGCGAGGGTCCGGGCGGTTCGCAGTACCGGAGCCTCGCTGTATTCGCTCGATCTTGAAGTGCTGCGAGACCTTCGACCGGACCTTCTGTTGACCCAGGACCTGTGCGGGGTCTGCTCCGTAACGGAAGCGGAGGTCGCGGCCGCGTGCGCCCGCGCCGGCGTCTCCCCCCGCGTCGTCTCCCTGACGCCGCGCCGCCTCGACGAGGTTTGGGATTCGGTGAGCACGATCGGTCGGGCTCTCGACGATGGAGCGGCCGCCGCTCGATTGCTTTCGCGGACGCGCGACACGCTGCCCGCGGCCCAAATCGCGGGCTCCCGCCCCCGGGTCGCCGTCGTCGAGTGGCTCGACCCTCCGATCCTCGCCGGCTTGTGGACCCCGGACATCGTGGAAGCGGCCGGGGGACGGGCGGTCGGCCCCGCGCCGGGAACCCCGGGCCAGCGGACCACCTGGGACGCGCTCGCGGGGAACGACGTCGACCTCCTCATTCTGAGCCCGTGCAGCTTCGCCGTCGACCGCACGATGCGGGAGCTCGAGGACGCCGCGCTGCGCGAGAAGATCTCGGCGCTGGCTCCTCGCCTCGGAACGTTCGTCGCGGACGAGGCGTACTTCAGTCGGCCGGGACCGCGGCTCGCGGAGGGGGTGCGGCTCGTCCACGGGCTTCTCCGCGGACGTTTGGGCCCCTCCCCGATGCCCGTGACGCCGTTCGCGCGCGGGCGCCGGGGGGCGACCGCATGACGGCGGGGCCGCGGTACTCCTATACGTGGACACCGGCGTCCCCGACCGTTCCCCGGGTCACGACTTCGAGGACCGAGCTCACCCACATCGGGATCGCGTACGTCGTGCTGACGGTCGACCTCACGGTCATCTTCTTCGGCGGCGGGCTCCTCTTCGGCGGGGCCGGGATCTCCGCCCTCTTGTCCGGCCTCGCGGTCGGGGTCGCGGCGGTCGCGGCGCTGACCGGGTTCGTCTGCCACGAACTCGCCCACAAGGTCTACGCCCAGCGCCACGGCTTCTGGGCGGAGTTCCGGATGAGCCCGATCGGGCTCGTATTCTCGCTGTTCTCGGCGTTCCTCGGCTTCCTGTGGGCGGCCCCCGGCGCGACCGTCATCGGCGGCATGAGCGTCATCGACCGCGAGAACTGGGGGCGGACCAGCCTCGCCGGACCGCTCTCGAACCTCGGGTTCGCCGCGGTGTTCTACGCGGGCGCGGTCGTCACGTTCGCCGTCGGGTCGTGGTTCTACTTCTACTTCGTCCTCCTCGCCTGGACGAACGCTTGGTTCGCTACCTTCAACCTCGTCCCTCTCGGACCGCTCGACGGGGCGAAGGTCTTCCACTGGCGGAAGGACACCTGGGTCGGCGCGCTCGTCATCGCAGGGGCGTTCACGGTCCTTCTCTACCTGATGCTCTATCAGGTGACCACGCCCCTGTTGGGCCACTAGAGCGGAGGAGGAGAACGCCGTGACCCAGACTCCCGTGCGGGACCTCGGAGAAGGGCGACGGCTGCTCGACCTCGACTTCCGCTCGACCGAGGGCCTCATCGCGTCGTACCTCCTGCCCGCGGAGGAGGGGTACGCGCTGATCGAAACCGGCCCCACGACCTGTCGGGCCGCCCTTCTGTCCGCCGTCGCCCGCGCCGGAGTCGATCCCGGAGAGGTTCGCCGCGTCTTCGTCACGCACATCCATCTCGACCACGCCGGGGGACTCGGAGCGGTCGCCGAGTCGTTCCCGCGGGCCACGCTCTACGCCCACGAGCTCGGCGTACCGCACCTCGTGGACCCGGCGCGGCTCGTCGCGAGCGCCCGCCGGGCGTGGGGCACCGCGACCGACTCCCTCTGGGGTCCGATCGTCCCGGTGCCCGCCGCCCGGATCGTTCCGCTTCGGGGCGGAGAGCGGTTCCCGCTCCGGGGCGGCGAGCTCCGGGTGCTCGCGACTCCCGGGCATGCTCGCCACCACCTCGCGTTCTTCGACACTCGGATCCGCGGCATCTTCACCGGGGACGGGGCGGGAGTCCGCCTCCCGCACAGCTCCCACCTGCGGCCCGCGGTCCCCCCGCCGGACCTCGACCTCGACGAGCTCTTCGCGAGCGTCCAGGCGATGCGCGAGACCGACCCTCGGCTCGTCCTTTTCAGCCACTTCGGCCCGAGCCCGGACGGGGCGTCCGACCTCGTTCGGTATCGCACCCTCGTGGAGCAGTGGCGTGACGTCGCGCTCGCGGCCGCCCGCGAGCGGGCCGACCCCGATTTCATCACCGGCCGGTTGCGGGAGTACGACCGGTCGACCCTCGAGGGAGGCGTGACGGACGACCGGGAGTCGCTCGTCTCGGGGTACGAGCTCGCCGCCCGCGGCTTCCTTCGCTACTTCGAGATCCATGGGCTCGTGGGCCCGGGAGCCCGCTGACGGAGCTCGGTCGGTCCGAGCGGCGCGCCGCGGCGTCGGCGCTCCTCCTGGCCCGGATCGTGTACGCGTTCAACTGGTACAACATCGGGGCGGTCCTCCCCCTGATCGGCACGCACCTGCCGGCCTCGACCTTTGAGCTCGGACTGGTCCTGGGGGCGTTCCTGCTCGGGGCCGGCGTCTTCCAGGTGCCCGCCGGCATAGCTGCTCTCCGGTGGGGGAACCGTACGGTCTCGATCTCCGCCCTGTTCCTGATGGGCGCGTTCTCCCTCGCCTCGGCGTTCTCCCCGGACTGGGTCGTCCTCTTCGCGCTGCGGTTCGGCGCCGGGGCCGGCGCGGCGTTCTTCTTCGCGCCGGCCCTCGGCCTCGTCACCTCGTACTTCCCGCCGGGGTCGAAGGGTCCGGTCATCGGCCTCTACAATGCCGGTTTCAGCATCGGCTCGGGGTTCGGGCTCTTCGGCGGCGCGGTCGTGGGTGCCCTCTACGGGTGGCCGGCGGCGCTCCTTGTCGGAGGCGCGGCGCTCCTCGCGATGGCGGTCGTCGCCCCGCTCGTCCTGCCCCGGGTCGGTCCCGCACCCGTGCGCCGCAGCCTGACCGAGCTCTGGGACGCGACCACGCCGGTGCTCAGGTCGCGCTCGATCTGGGCGCTCTCCATCGGGACCGCCGGCCTCTGGGCCGCGTACTACATCGCGGCGCAGTACTTCGTCGACTTCGCGAGCGCCGCCCATACCGGCTGGCCCGTGGCCATCGCCGCGGCGGTGCCGACCGCGATGGTCGTCCTCGAGGTCCCGGGCGGACCGATCGGCGGATGGCTCGGGGAGCGCGTCGGCGAGATGCGCGGACAGCTCCTCTTCTG
>JASHYY010000107.1 GCA_030042815.1 Thermoplasmata archaeon
GCGCTCGTCCGGCACTTGAAGGAGGTCCTCGCCTCGCCGGAGCTCCTCGATGGCCTCGTCGCGGAGGAGCTGAACGACCTCAAGGCCCGGTTCGGGGACGCGCGGCGGACGCGGATCGTCCCGGCGTTCACCGAGCGGACGCTCGAGGACCTGATCCCCGACACGGACGTCGTCGTCCTCGTCACCCGGGACGGCTACATCAAGCGCCTGCCGCTCGACCAGTACCGGCGGCAGCGCCGCGGCGGCCGCGGCCTCGTCCAGATGGAGACGAAGGAGGAGGACTACGTCATCCGGACGTTCGTCACCCGGACGCACGACAACGTGCTGTTCTTCACGAACCTCGGCCGCGTCTACCGCCTGAAGGCGTACGAGCTCCCCGAGGGGAGCCGCCACTCGAAGGGGAAGGCGGTCATCAACCTCCTCCCGCGCCTCAAGGACGGCGAACGGGTCCAGACGCTCCTGCCGCTGCACGACCTCGCGAGCGAGGGCGGCCTGTGCTTCGCGACGCGGAAGGGGACCGTGAAGCGGACGACGCTCGACCAGTTCCATAACATCCGGGTGAGCGGGATCCAGGCGGTCCTGCTCGAGGAGGGCGACGAGCTGGTCGACGTCGCGCTCGTCACGGACGAGGCGACCGAGATCCTCCTCGCCACGCAGGCGGGGCAGCTCGTCCGGTTCCCCCTCGGGGAGGTCCGGCCGATGGGCCGGGCGACCTACGGGGTCATCGGCGTCCGCCTCTCCGAGGAGAAGGGCGACCGCGTGGTCGCGATGGCGCCCGTCTCCCCGAGGTTCCCGACCCTCCTGTCGATCACCACGACCGGCTACGGCAAGCGGAGCCCGACCGACGAGTACCGCCGGACGAAGCGCGGCGCGAAGGGGGTCCGCACGATCAAGACCGGCGGGCGGAACGGCTCGGTCGTCGCCGTCCTCCCCACGACCGACGCCTCCGAGGTCCTCGTGACGACCGAGCACGGGATCACGATCCGGATGGCGGTGAAGGGGATCCGCTCCCAGGCGCGCAACACCCTCGGGGTCCGCGTCATCCGTCTCGACGAGGGCGACACGGTCCGGGACGCGGTCGTCCTCGTCCCGTCGATCGACGCCGCCGGCGGGGAGCCGGCCGGCGGACCGTCCGCCACGTCGCCCCCGGCGACCGCGCCCGAGCCTTCGGGGGAGGAGGAGACCGGGACCGACGAGGGCGAAGCCGACCCGGACGCGGAGGAGGACGACGACGCCCCCGCGACGCCCGACGTCCCGCCCGAGGACGACGACGAGGAGGGGGACGACGACGGGACCCCGCCGGAGGAAGAGGGGTAAGAGCATCCTGCTCTGCCCGAAGTGCGGGTCGCCGCGGATCGAGCCGATCGCCGGCTCGATCCTGGGCCAGGTCTACCACTGCCCGAAGTGCGACTACGTCGGCTCGCTCGTCTTCGAGACCGACGTCTCCGAACTGCCGCCCTCCGACGCGATGCCGTAGCGCCCGGCCGGCCGCCCTCCTAGCGGTCCGGCTCGCGCGTCGCGAGGGCCTCGGCCGTCTCGGGCGGGCGCTCGGCGAACCGTCGCAGCGCCTCGACGAACCGTAGGGCCCGCACCGTCTCCGCCACGTCGTGCGTCCGCACGAGGGCGGCGCCCCGCTCCGCCGCCACCACCGCGGCCGCGAGCCCGGCCTCGAGCCGGTCGTGGGGGCCGCTCGTCGCCCCGAGCGTCCAGCCGAGGAACGATTTCCGGGACGCGCCGACCACGACCGGGTAGCCGAGGCTCCGGAACTCGCCCGCGTGCGCGAGCAATTCGAGGCTCTGCTCGGCCGACTTCCCGAAGCCGAGCCCCGGGTCGACGAGCAGCTGTTCGGGGGCGATCCCGTCCCGCCGCGCGGCGTCGGTCGCGTCGGCGAGGAAGGCGAACACCTCCCCCCGCAGGTCGGCGTAGTGGAGGTCCTGCTGCATCGTCGCCGGCGTCCCGCGCATGTGCATGACGACGACGGCGGCGCCGGTCCGCGCCACGACCTGGCGCATCTCCTCCGAGCGCAGCCCTTCGACATCGTTGACGAGGTCGGCCCCGGCGGCGACCGCCTTCTCCGCGACCTCGGGGTGACGCGTGTCGACGGAGATCGGCACCGAGAGGCGGCCGCGGAGCGCTTCGAGGACCGGCCCGACCCGGCGCCATTCCTCGTCCGGCGGGACCGGAGCGGCGTTCGGGCGGGTCGACTCCCCGCCGACGTCGATCACGTCCGCGCCGTCCGCCGCCTGCCGCTCCGCCTCGGCGACCGCGGCCTCCGGCGCGAGGAAGTGGCCGCCGTCGGAGAACGAATCCGGGGTGACGTTCACGACCCCCATCACGCGCGGTCGGTCGCCGACCGTCCACGTGCGGTGGGCCCCGGCGACGGTGCGCGCGCCGCGCCGGACGTAGGCCGAGAGCGCCCGGTCGACCTCGTCGGCGAGGTCCCGGAGCCGGAACGGCTGGCGCTCGAGCTTCGGCAGGAGCCGACGGTACTGGCCCCACGTCGCGAGGAGCACGGCGGGGCTCGCGGAGACCGAGTGGTCGGCGATCCCGCGCGCGTGGGCCGCGTCGCCGCCGACGGAGAGGAGCTCCTGTTTCAGGATCGGCGCGGCCTTGAGCGAGACCCCTTCGAGACGGACGAGGTAGACCCGACCCTTCCGGGTCATGATGCCGACCCCTTCGGGGTCGCTGTCGGTCCGCTCGACCTCGCGCGCGACCTCGGCGAGGGTCTCGGCCTCCAGCACGCGGGCCCGGTACCGGTGCCCGGCAGGGACGGTCGGGGGAGCGGCGGCCACGCCGGCGGAACACCCCCGACGCATCAAAAAGCCGCCGGCGAGCGGCACCCCTTTCAGGCCTCGCACCGTCGCCGAACGGCGGCGATGGTGGGCGGGGCGGCGCGGATCCTGGCGATCGAGGGCCCCTCGGCCGCGGGCAAGACGACGCTCGCACGGCGGGTCGCGCGGTCGCGCGGCGACGAGTACCTCTCCGAAGCGTTCGCCCGGCTCGACCCCCCGCCGTCGCTCGAGCTCGCGGGACCGGTCCGGCTCCTCGCGCTCGAACGGCGGCTG
>JASHYY010000011.1 GCA_030042815.1 Thermoplasmata archaeon
TCGGTCATCTTCCTTCTGACGATGTACCTGCAGGGACTGCGCGGTCTCTCGCCTCTGGACGCCTCCCTCCTGCTCGTCCCCGGGTATGTCGTCGGGGCCATCGCGGGCCCGTACTTCGGGCGGCAGGTGAACCGCTTCGGCGTCCGGGCCCTGATGACCGCGGGCGTCAGCATGCTCGTGATCACCGTCCTCGGGTACTCTACCCTGACCCTGACGTCGTGGCTCGGCTGGATCCCGTTGATCTCCCTCACGCAGGGGATCGGCGCCGGGATGTTCTACCCGTCGAACAGCTCGGCCATCATGAACCGGGCTCCTCCGTCGGCGCTCGGCTCGATCGGGGGGCTGCGCGGCACGCTCGGGAACATGGGGATGCTGATCAGCTTCGTCCTGACGCTGACAATCGCGTCGGCGAGCGTGCCCCGGTACGTCGCCTACGAGGTCTTCCTGGGCACGACGAACCTCGTCGGGGGGGTGGGAGGGCAGTTCCTGGACGGGATCCACGTGGCCCTGCTCGGTTCGGCCGCGATCCTCGCCGTGACGGCCCTGCTCGCGTGGTCCTCGGGGACGACGACACCGACGCCCGCGCCCCTGCCCAAGTCCAAAGCGCCGGTCGAGGGAGACCGATCGCGAGTCGACCTGGACTCGAACCCCTAGGTCACCCGAGTCCCGGCGCGAATTCCGGGTGTAGTATGGCGAGTGGGCCCCCGCAGGAAGATGCACAGGATTGGCAGGGAAAGATGCTCCCGGCGGGATTTGAACCCGCGTTGGAGGGTTTCCTCGGCACCGAACCCGGCGCCTCGAAGGCCCTCTATCCTTGGCCGGACTAGACTACGGGAGCGCGGAGCCGGTGAACAGCCCGCGCGCTTGAAGTGTTGCTCCCTGCGGCCGGGGTCCGCTCGGGGACGCTACTTGCGACCGCGGCCGTTCCGGCGCGGGGTCTCGAGCACGTACGGCACGAACGGATGGCGCGGCAGGTACTCCGACCGACGCTGGCCGGTCAGGGCGTAGATCGTCTTCTCCCCGATCTTGCAGGCGTTGTCCGCGATCCGCTCGAAGTGGCGCGCCACGAGGAGGTCGGCCGAGAGGCGTTGCGCGGCCGAGGGCGTCTTCACCAGCTGGTCGACGATCCGGCGGTTCGCCTCCCGGTGGAGCTGGTCGACCTCGTCGTCCCGGCGGAACAGTTCGCGGGCGAGCTCGGCCCGATCCGACGCGAGGGCCTCGATCGCCTGGTGGACCATGTCCTCGACGATCGTGTCCATCCGCTGGAGGATGTGGCGGATGTCGTCGGGCTCGTCCGCAATGTCGGTCGTCGTGATCCGGGCCATGTCGAAGCCGAGACGCCCGATCCGGTCGAGGTGGGTCGTGATCTTGAGGAGGGCGGCGGCCGTTCGCAGGTCGATCGCGGTCGGCTGGCGCAGGACGAGGAACGAGATCACCGCGTGTTCCATGTCCTCGTCGTTCCGGTCGAGCTGGGTGTCCCGGTCGAGGACCTTCTGGGCCGCTTCGAGGTCGCCGGCCTCGAACGCCTTCCAGCCGTCGTGGAACATCTCGAAGGCCCACTCGCCCATCTCGACCGCCCGCTGTTTCAGGTGGCGGATCTCGAGGTCGTAGCCGACCCGGATCTTCGGGGCCGGCGGGGGATTGTCGTTCATCCGAACCTCCCGGTGATGTACTGTTCCGTAAGGCGTTCCCGGGGTCGCTCGAAGAGGTCCTCGGTGGGGGCGAACTCGATCAGCCCCCCGAGGTAGAAGAACGCCGTGTAGTCGGCGACGCGCGCGGCCTGCTGCAGGTTGTGGGTCACGATCACCACCGTGTAGTCCTTTTTCAGTTGCCCGATCAGCTCCTCGATCTTCGTGGTCGCGAGCGGGTCGAGCGCGGAGCAGGGCTCGTCCATCAGCAGCACTTCGGGGTTCGCCGCGAGCGCCCGGGCGATGCACAGGCGCTGCTGCTGCCCGCCCGAGAGGGAGGTCGCGGGCGTGTCGACCCGGTCCTTCACCTCGTCCCAGAGGGCGGCCTGCTGCAGGCTGCGGACGACGGCGGCGTCCACGTAGTCCCGGGGGTGTCGGCCGTTGAAGCGAAGGGCCGCGCTGACGTTGTTGTAGATCGACATCGTCGCGAACGGGTTCGGTTTCTGGAAGACCATCCCGATGCGTCGGCGCACCCGGACCGGGTCCTCCGAGTAGATGTCCTCGCCGTCCAGCAGCACCTTCCCTTCCACCCGGGTGCGCGGAGCGGTCTCGTGCATCCGGTTGAGGCAGCGGATGAAGGTCGACTTCCCGCAGCCCGAGGGACCGATGATCGCGGTCACCCGGCGGTCGGGGAATTCGAGCGAGATGTCCCGGATCGCGGGCTTCTCCCCGTAGTACGCGGTCAGCTGCTCGGACTTGAGTTTCACCGCGCCCATCATGGACGTCCGGTCACGCTCCTCCGGCCATCTGGCGTCCCAATCGGTGGATCATGTAGCGCGAGGCGACGTTCACGATGAGGATGGCGGCCAGCAGGAAAAGGGTGGCTCCCCACGCGACCTTCTGCTGATTCGAGTAGGGGCTCAGCGCGAAGTCGTAGATGAGGAGGGGCAGTGCGGCCACCGGCTGGTTGAACCCGTGGAAGTAGAGGTTCGAGCCGAGCGCCGTGAAGAGCAGGGGCGCGGCCTCCCCCGACGCCCGCATGACGGCGAGGAGCACGCCGGTGGCGACCCCCGGCAGGGCGGCGACGAGGACGATGCGCAGGGTCGCCTTCCACTTCGAGATCCCCAGGGCGAGCGCCGCCTCGCGGATGCTGTTCGGGACCGTGCGCAGGGCCTCCTCCGTCGTCCGCGTGACGATGGGGATCATGATCGCCGAGAGCGCGAGGCCGCCGGTGATGGCGCTGTACGTGATCGAGGGGTAGTAGACGAAGTAGCCGAAGATGAACGCCCCCATGATGATGGAGGGGACCCCGGTGAGGACGTCCGCCGTGAAGCTGATCGCGCGGCCGAGGCCCCGGGAGCGGTACTCCGACGCGAAGATGGCGGCGAGCACCCCGACCGGGACGGCGATGAGCGAGGCGAGCCCGACGAGGATGACCGTCCCCTCGATGTCGGGACCGATCCCGACGGTCGCGCACTGCACGACCGAACAGGCGTTCGGGGGCACGGCCGTGAGGAAGCGTACTTGGAAGAGCACCCCTCCGCCGCGGATCGCCGCCGAGTAGATGATGCTCACGAGCGGGTAGAGCGCGGCGACCACGCACAGGCCGGTCAGGACGGCGATGGAGTGGCTCAGGAACTTGCGGCGGGCCGGCCGGTCGAACCTCATAGGGTGATCGGTCCCCCGGTCTTCGTGACCCGCCAGACCAGGAGGCGGGCCGCCACGTTCACGGCGAGGGAGATCGCCAGGAGGACGAGGCCGCACTCGAGGATCGCCGCCGTCTGCAGGGGTCCCGAGCTGCTGAGCAGCTCGTTCGCGATCAGGCTCGAGATCGTTTGGCCCGGGGAAAGGAGGGAGGTCGGGACCTTGTCGACGTTCCCGACCACCATCGTGACCGCCATCGTCTCGCCGAGCGCGCGGCCGAGGCCTAGGATCGTGCCCCCGAGGATCCCCGAGCGGGCGTACGGGATCATCGCGGTCCGCGTCGTCTCCCAGTTCGTCGCGCCGAGGCTCAGCGCCGCCTCCTTCTGGGCGTCCGGCACGGCGAGCAGGGTATCCCGGCTCACCGCGCAGATGGTCGGAATGATCATCACCGAGAGGATCAGGCCGGCCGTGAGCACGTCGAGACCGTACGCGGGGCCGTTGAACAGCCCGGTCCAGCCGAGGTTCGTCTTGAGCGCCGGCTCCACCACCGTCTCCATGTACGGGTGGATGACGTAGAGGCCCCAGAGGCCGTAGATCACCGAGGGGATGGCGGC
Organism: Thermoplasmata archaeon; assembly: GCA_030042815.1. GTDB lineage: Archaea > Thermoplasmatota > Thermoplasmata > Lutacidiplasmatales > UBA184 > Lutacidiplasma. The sequence continues at coordinate 3,887 of JASHYY010000011.1, forward strand.
AAGCAGCTCGACCGCGGTCCCGACCGGTCCGCGGAGGAACCGCGGGGCCTGGGTCGTGACGAAGATCGCGGCGCCGAGCGCGACGGGGAACGCGATGAGGAGCGCGATGCCGCTCGTGATGAGGGTTCCCGCGACGAACGGCACCACGCCAAAGATCTGGTGGTCCGGATCCCACGTCGTCCCGTAGAGGAAGCCCCAGCCGAACCGGTGGAACGACTGCTGCGCTCCGTTCGCGAGAACCGCGACGATCCCGAGGGCGAGGCCGAGGATTCCTACGCCGATCGCCGCAATGATGCCGACGAAGACCCGGTCCGGCCAGCGCGGGACTTTCTTAGCGATGGGCGCGGTGGAAGTAGGTGGGGAAGGGGTTGTCGACTCCATGCCGTGTTCACCGACCAGAGCAACCGAGGCCTACGTGGGGGCTCCGCCACCCGACGGCACGCACGTCGGGACCGCCGCGCCGTTGAACGTCATCGAGTTGATGGTCGTGTTCGAGTTCGCGACCACGGACGCCGGTAGCGGCGCGTAGTAGAGGTCGCCCGACCAGGTCTGACCCGTCGTGATCGCCCAGTGCAGGAAGTCGACCAGGTTCTCCGCGTTGTTCAGCGTGTAGCTGCTGTACGCCGCGCTGAGGTTCTGGTAGACCAGCAAGTACGTGAGCGAGGTGATCGGGTAGGTCGTGTTCCCCGGAGCGTTGAGGAACGAGACGTTGTACCAGCTCTGGCTTCCGCTCGGGAGCGTCTGGACGGTCGCGGTGAGCGCTTCCTCGGTGTTGGCGACCGAAGCCCGGATGAAGTGGCCCGTCGGGTTCTCGACCAGGCCGATTCCTACCCCGGAGGCCGAGTTCAGCGCGTAGTTCAGGTCGACGTACCCGAGTGCGTCGGGGGTCGTTCCGACCGTCGTGGCCTCGCCCCCGTTCCCCGAGGCGCTCGTGCCGGGCAGGCCGGTCGGCCAGGCCGGGTTCTTCCCGTAGGTGGAGTTCCAGTACGGGTTCTCCGCGGAGAGGAAGCTCGTGAAGATGAACGTCGTCCCGCTCCCACCCGTCCGGTAGACGGGCACGATCGTGGCCGACGGCAGCTTCGCGGTCGGGTTCAGCGCCTGCAGCGCGGTGTTGTTCCAGTTCGTGATCTGGCCGTCGAACATCTGCGCCAGAACGGAGCCGTTGAAGTTCAGGGTCAGGCCGGGCAGGTTGTAGATCGGCACCACGCCGCCCGCCGCTTCGGGCAGGGTCACGAGACCCGGGACGGCGGCCAGCTGGGCCGTCGTCAGCGGATAGTCGCTGGCGCCGAAATCGACGACCTTGTCGGTGATCGCCGAGACGCCCGAAGAACTACCGGCCGAGTCGTAGGTCACAATGGAGCCCGTCCAGTACGACGTGCCCCACTGGTCCATCAACGGGGCGACGAGCGTCGACCCCTCGCCCTTCAGCGAGCCGGCCGACGGAAGCGTGCATCCGGTCGTTCCCTTGCCTCCCGAGCTCGAGGTCTTGAACCATCCGGCCGCGTAACCAAGGCCGACGATCAGGATGATCACGACCACGACCGCGACGACCGCGATCAAGGCTCCCCGGCCGCGCTGCTGCCGCTGGATGACGGGCGGCGCGGACGACGGGGCGGTCCCAGGCGCATTCGTATCTGTCCCACTGCTGCTCATTTTCCTCCGTTTAGGCGGTCCCGGTCGAACGAATCGCCCCGGCGTGGGTCGCCCGGTGCGCGAGGGTCGTAGGCTCCGACCCCGCTCGGCGAGGGCGGCGCGCCGGTCGATCCCCGGCCCAACCGTGGGGGCCTCCGAGTTCTGCGGGAGTCACCGGAGCGGACCACCGGTCGAGGCGATATATAGCAAATCCTCGTAGCCTATATTCTACTCTATAGTTGTGTGGTTGCTAGGCGTTGTCAACGACCCTGTGGGTCGCTCCGCATGGCTCAAAGGGCCCGCGGACCGTCGGCCCGGGCGATGCGATACGTCGTGCGATTCGGCTACGACGGTACGGCGTTCCACGGATGGGCCCGGCAACCCGGCCTTCGCACGGTGGAGGGCGAGATTCGGGACGGAATTCGGCGCCTCCGCCTCTCCTCCCGGACGGAGACGCCACGGTTGGACGTGGCGAGCCGGACCGACCGCGGGGTCAGCGCTCGGGCGAACGCGATCGCGGTCTCGAGTTCCCTACCGGGGGTCGCGCTCCTCCGGGCGCTGAACGGGATCGCGCCGGAGATATACTTCACGGCAATCGCAGACGTCCCCGAGACGTTCCGGGTCCGCTCGGCGCGCCGGAGGGAGTACCGGTACTACGAACCCTTCGTCGGAACGAACGCGACGAGGTGGACTCGCGCCGCGAAGGCGCTGGAGGGCGACATCGACGTGCGCTCGTTCGGCCGGGGGATCCCCGCCGACTCGCCCGCCGTTCGGACGGTCGAGTCGATCCGCGTCCGCCGTCGGGGTCCGGGGCTCGTCCTCGAGGTCGTCGGCCCCTCGTTCGTCTGGAACGAGGTCCGCCGGATCGTGGGCGCGCTGCGCGAGGTCGCCGAAGGACGCCTGTCCGAAGAGCGACTGCGTGCGGCGGCGCGAGGCGAGACCCGGATCACGGCGCCGCTCGCCTCGGCAGAACCCCTGGTGCTCTGGGACGTGGAGCTGCCGGTGGAGTGGAAGACGTTCTGGCAAGGACCGAACCGGCGTCAGCTCGCGTACTGGGCCGGGGCGCGCGCCTCGGTGTGGTCCCGTGCACAGATGCTCGCGGAACTGCCGGAGGTTTCGGGTAGACTCAGGGGCCCCGGCCCGCGGACCTCCTCCGCCAGGGCCGAGCCCTAGCCGACCCGCTCCCAGCGTTCGAGCTTCTGGACCGTGCTCAGGGTCGACCCGCGGCGGATCTCCTCCCGAACCCGGTTCTCGTGCTCGAGCACGTCGAGCGCGCGGTTCGCGACCTCCGCCGCCCGTTCGCGGGGGACGACCACGAGGCCGCTCGTGTCGCCGACGATCCAGTCGCCCGGACGCACCCGCTGGCCCCCCACCGTCACCTCGATCCCGATCTCCCCGTGGCCCTTCGGCTCGCCGGCGTCCGGGCTCACCGACCGGCTGAACGCGGGGAGCCCGAGCTCGAGGATCGCGTCCAGGTCCCGGATCGCGCCATCGATGACGACGCCGGCGACCTTTCGACCGTGGGCGCTCCAGCTCGCGAGCTCGCCCCAGACCGCGGTCGGACCCCCGCCCGCATCGATCACGATGACGTCGCCGGGGCCGGCGCGGTCGATCGCCTCGACCGGCTTCGCCCAGTCGCCGTCGCGGGTCACGACGGTCACGGCCGGACCGGCCATGCGGACGGTCGTGTCGCGCAGGCGAGGGAGGATGTCGTGCATCGCCCCCTGGCGCTGCATCGCATCCGTCACGTTCGGGCTCGACACCTTCAGGAACGCCTCGCGCACCTCGGCGCCCGAGTACCGTCGAAACAGCTCGGTCGCGACCTCCTTCTGGGTCGCGATCGCCTGTCGGATCTGCCGGGTCGCCTCCGCGATGTTCGGGCTCTTCGTGATCGCCCCGCCGACGATCAGGATCTGCGCGCCGGCCCGGACCGCTTCGGCGACCGTCTCGCTGTTGAGGCCGCCCGCGACGGCGACCGGAAGGCTCGTCGCCTTCGCGAGCTCCCCGAGCACCGCGAACGGCGTCTTCGCCTGCATCTGCATGTCGATCCCGACGTGCCAGCAGACCGCCGCGGCCCCGAGCTCCGCGGACCGGCGGGTCCGAGCGACCGGGTCCGCGACCCCGAGAAGGTCGACCACCACCTCGGCCCCGTAGAGCTCGCCTCCGCGGACGGCCTCCGCGATGGTGTCGTCGTCCGCCGCCCCGAGGACGGTGACGAGGTCGGCGCCCGCTTTCGCGGCGATCTCGACCTCGAAGGCGCCCGTGTCCATGATCTTCATGTCGGCCACGATGCGCCGGTCGGGGAACGCCTTCTTCAGCTCGCGGACCGCGTCGAGCCCCTCGCTCTTGATCAGCGGGGTCCCGGCCTCGACCCAGTCGGCCCCGCCGTCGACCGCTTCGCGCGCGGCCGTGAGGGCCCGGGAGAGGTTCTCGAAGTCGAGGGCGACCTGGAGAACGGGGCGGTCGAGCCGCATGCGGCCACGAGAGGGTCGGCTGTAATAACGCTCGCACACTCTCCCGAGCCGCCGTGGCGGCGCCGGACGGACCTGCGGTCCGCTTGCTGCGCGGGGACGCCCGTCACCTCGGCC
>JASHYY010000108.1 GCA_030042815.1 Thermoplasmata archaeon
TCTCGAGCGCCTCCAGGATGAACGCGCGGACGCAGTTCTCCGAGCAGAAGACGGTGGTTCCGAGCACCGCTTCGACCGACGGCCCGAGCGGAGCCACGACCACGATCTCTCCGTCCGCGGGGACCCGGGTGCCGCACCGGCATCGAACGGGCACGGCGGTCTTCGCCCGCTCGAGGTGCGGACGCTCGTCGGTCGGACGAGGCTCCATCGGTCGCGGGTGCGAGCCACCCCTGCGCCCCCACGACCGAGAACGAATTAACGTGCCGGAGACCCCGATCGGGATCCGGGAAGGCGACCGCGCCGTTACGCGGTCTTGCCGGAGCGTTCCCGCGACTTCACGCGCAGGCCCTTGTAGCCGCACCGCCGGCACTGAACGGCCCTCGGAGGGTTCCGGGCCGAGCAGTTCATGCAGATCTTCTTGTTGAGCAGACGCTCGACCGCTTCGGGGAACGGCATGGGGAGGCCGCCCACGCGGCCCGCGCTATAAAAGGTGCTTGGCAGCTCCTGCGAAGAGGCTTTGGTCGAGGCTCGCGCTCGACCCATCGTGCTCTCGGCCGAGGAGGGAGAGGTCGCCGTCCGGCTCGCGCGTCGCGCGCTCGAACACGGTCTCGCCCCGAGCCCTCCGGCCGACCCCACTGCGTTCGCCGCCGCCGAGTCGCTGCCGGGCGTGTTCGCGGAACCCCGCGGCGTCTTCGTGACGCTGAAACGTCACCCGGACGGGGCCCTCCGCGGGTGCATCGGCTACCCACTGCCCGTCCTCCCGCTGCGCTCGGCGATCGCGGGGGCCGCGGTCGCGGCCGCCGTCGAGGACTTTCGGTTCCGGCCCGTTCGTGCCGCGGACCTACCCCGGATCACGGTGGAGGTTTCGGTGCTCACGGTGCCCGTGCCGATCCGGTTCACGACGCCGGCGGAGGCGATACGCGCGGTCTCGGTCGGACGGGACGGGTTGATCGTGGAGGGGTTCGGCTCGAGCGGGCTGCTCCTGCCGCAGGTCGCTCCCGAGCAAGGATGGTCCGCGGAAGAGTTGCTCGACGGAACGTGCGAGAAGGCGGGCCTCCCGCCTCGCGCATGGCGGGACCCTCGTGTCCAGGTCCGGAGGTTCGAAGCCGAGATCTTCCGCGAACGGACCCCGGCGGGCGAGGTCGTCCGGGAGAGTCCGGCGACGGCTACGGTCGACGAACGACGCGAGCCGAGAACGTGATCCCGTCCAGGTCCCACTCCCGGACCTCGGGACCCGATGGGAGCGCGCCCTCCACGAGCTCGAAGGGGTCGGCCAGGAGGTCGGCGGCGAGGCTTGCACGACGCTCCTCGAGCGCCCGCAGGAGCGAGCCGGTCGCGCCCACCGACACCCCGACCTTCTCGGTGTAGCGGAGACCCATCTCCTTGCGGGTTTGCTGCAGCCGGCGAGCCACCTCTCGGGCGAGACCCTCGGCCGCGAGCTCCTCGGTCGGGCGACGCGGGAGCGCGGCCTCGTCGCGGACCACCCAGTCGGCCTCGCTCAAGGCTCCGCGCTCGGAGGCCGGAGCCCAGCGCACGGCCCGGACATTGAGTTCGTCCTCCAGGAGGCGGATTCCCTCGTCGCCCAGTTCCTTGACCGTCGGGTCGGGGTCCTCGAAGAAGGTGAGTTCGGCGAGCGGGATCCGCGACTTCACTCCGGCCCGGTGGCGGAGCTCGCGACCGACCTCGACCAGATCGCGCAGGTGCTCCATCCCCGCCTCGAGCCGCTCGTCGCGGACCGCGAGCGAGCGGGGCCACTCGGTGCGATGCACCGAGCCATTCCGTTCCCCGTACGCGCGCTCGCCGACCTCCTGGTAGATCCACTCCCCCGTGTACGGAAGCAGGGGCGACAGCGTGCGGGCCAGGCTGAGCAGCGAATAGGAGAGGGTCGCGTGCGCCTCGCGTCGGTCGGGGGAGTCCGCGGCCGCCCAGAACCGAGGTCGCGAGCGACGAAGGTACCACGTCGAGAGGTCGTCCACGAAGCGACCGACCGAGAGCGCGCCGGTTCGCATATCGAACGTGTCGAGCGCCTGCTCGACCTGCGCGCGGGTCGCCTCGAGCCGCGAGAGCAGCCAGCGGTCGAGCACGCCCGGCGGGGACGGTCGCTCCTCGACCGGGGAGAGGCCGTCGGCGCGCGCGTTCCCGAGGTGGAACGCGACGACGTTCGAGAGCGTTCCGAGCGTCCGCGCCGCGGTCTTGCGGATCGTGTTCTCGTCCCCGCGCATCGCCTCGGTGTAGTCGGAGGAGAGGAACGTCCAGCGGACCGCGTCCGCGCCGTAGCGCTCGAGGAGCGACATCGGCTCGAGCGCGTTCCCCTTCGACTTCGACATCTTCCGACCCCGTTCGTCGAGCACCAGGCCGGTCGTGAGGCAGGCGCGGTAGGCGGGCCGGTCGAAGAGAAGGGTCGCGATCACGAGCAGGGAGTAGAACCATCCCCGCGTCTGGTCGAGGCCCTCGCAAATGTAGTCGAGCGGCGCGCTCGGGTCGAACGGGCCCGGCTCGAACGGGTAGTGGAACTGGGCGAACGGCGCCGAGCCGCTGTCGTACCAGGCGTCGATCGTGTACGGCTCCCGGCGCGCTTCCTGCCCGCACGCCCGGCAGCGGACCGCGAGGTGGTCGACGCCGGTCCGATGCGGGTCGAGGCCGTCCAACCGCTCGCCGGTCCGTTCGGCGAGCTCGGCGAAGCTCCCGATGCACGTGGCGTGGCCCGCCGGGCAGAGCCAGATCGAGAGCGGCGTCCCCCAGTACCGGGTCCGGGAGAGCGCCCAGTCCTTCGCCTCCGTGAGGAAGTTGCCGAACCGGCCGTCGCGCAGGTGGGACGGGACCCAAGTGACGGCGCGGTCCGCCGCGACCAGCCGCTCGGTGACCCGGGAGGTCCGGACGAACCAGGAGTCCCGGGCCCGGTAGACGAGCGGCGTGTCGCACCGCCAGCAGAACGGGTAGGTGTGCCGGATCGTCTCGCTCCGCCACAGGAGGCCCCGGGCGCGCAGGTCCTCGGTGAGGACCGGGTCGGCCGCCTTGAACGACCGACCGGCGACGAGCGGCACGGCGTCGGTGAACCGCGCCTTGTCGTCCAGGGGGTCGAACACCCCAACCCCCTCCCGGGCCCCGAGCCGGTAGTCGTCCGGTCCGA
>JASHYY010000109.1 GCA_030042815.1 Thermoplasmata archaeon
CTGGTTGGGAGCCTGGGCCTGGAAGGAGGTAAGCGCCCGGCTCGAGAAGGCGGGTCACTCGGCGCTTCCGGTGACCCTCACGGGAATGGGCGAGAGGGTCCACCTGCTGACCCAGGAGGTGGGCATGACCACCGCGACCCAGGATGTCCTGAACGTGATCCGGTACCACGAGATCGACGAGTTCGTTCTGGTCGGACACAGCTTTGCGGGCAAGGTCGCCGCTGCCGTGGCGGACCGTACGGAGGGCCGAGTTCGGAAGGTGATCTACCTGGACGCGATTCGTCCGGAACGGGTCCGGACTCCGCAGGCCGGCTTTGACCCAAGCGGAGAGTTCGGGCCGCTGCCTCCCGGGGGCCTCGGCCTTCCGCTCACCGAGGCGATCGTGGACCGCCTCGGTCCGGACATGACGGGAGCGAGCCGTCGCCGGATGATGTCCCTGGCCACCCCGTGGCCCGTCAAACTCGCGGTCGACCCGATCACCCTCTCCGGACGGTATGATTCCGTGGAGGAGGCGTACGTGTTCTGCCGACAGAGCGGAGACCCGGTGGACGAGATCGTCGCCGGGAAATGGGGCAAGTTGGAGGGCCCGCACACGATCCTCGAGACGGGCCACTGGCCGATGCTCTCGAAGCCCGAGTCACTGGTCGAAGCTCTGGTGGCTCTGGGCGGGTAAGGTTGGGCCGAGGGGGTGGACGCGGCCGACCGCGTCCGGTGGGCCCCGAGTCGGGCCCCTCAAATCTGGAGCCGGCAGGCGCGCGCCCACGGCGCCGGACGAGCCGGTCCGGGCAGTGCCTCGGGGCTGTCCCGAGCCGGTGATCGTCGACCCGGGAACCGGATCGAGGACCTCGGGGGTCGGCGTTCGCCGGTCCGGGAGACGTCCGTCGCCGGCTATCCGATCATCAACCCTTCGATGCGGACCTGGAATCCTCGGGTGGTCCGCGTGAGGAAGTTGACGAGTCCGCTGTGGCGCCACTGCAGCATGCAGCGGCGAGGCAGGAACCAGTAGCGCGCCCCGATGCGCAGCTCGGACCTCGCCTCGACGACCAGCCCTTCGTAGGCTTGGGCGGAGTAGTAGCCCATGTCCTTGAATCCCTCGGCCCGCGCCCGGAGCGGGCCGGTGACGCACCAGACGATGACCCCGGTCCGCGGGTCGACCGACATGACCACCCCGCAGTGCGTGATCGGGCAGCCGCAGGACATCCCGAGCGGTCGGCCGATCAGCACGTCCCCCTTTCGGATGTCCAGCTCGCGCGTGAGCAGCGGGTTGTGCGGGAGGATCGTCTCCCGAGGGCCGGGCTCTTCGGGGAACGTCTGGAGCACGAAATCGTAGTCCCGGCCGAGGTGGTCCTTCCAGCCGCGGGGTTCGACCGCCACGGCGAACGCGCAACTGTCGCACGTTCCCGCACCGGCCGAGGACGAGGCAGGGGAGGGAGAGGGTACCGTCGGCGTGGCGGGACCCCTTTGGATGCACCGCTCGAGCATTGCGGGATCGGTCACGGCGGCGTCGGCGAGCTCGTCGCAGGTCCGATACCCGCACAGCCCGCAGTCGAGCCCCGGCAGTTCGGCTCGGAGGCGATGCGCCTCGGCTCCGGACGTCGCCATCTTACGCACCCCCCGCCGCCAGCGGCTCGAGTCGGACGGAAGAGATGGACCGCAGGGACCCCAGGGCCGACCGGAGCTCGCCGAGGAAGTAGTCGACCTCGGGCTCGGTGTTGAACCGACCGAGCGTGACGCGGAGCGCCCCTCGGGCTTGGACCGGATCCCGCCCGATCGCCCGCAGCACGTGGGACGGCTGGTCTCCCTGATGCGACGAACACGCCGAGCCGGTCGCCACCGCGATCCCTCGCTCGTCCAGTCGGAGGAGCAGGGTGATGGCTTCGCCCTCGAGACCGAAGAACCCGAGGTTCACGTTCGTGGGAAGACGCTGGCGCCGGTGGCCGTTCAAATAGGCCCCCCAGGAAGAGCTGAGGACCGTGTCGAGGATCCGGTCGCGGAGCCGGGCAAGTCGGGGGATCTCCCCGGACCGCTCGGCCTCGCACAGCCGGGCCGCCTCGGCGAACCCCACGATCCCCGGCACGTTCTCGGTCGACGAGCGGAGACCGAACTCGTGGCCGCCCCCGTGTTGCCAGGGCTCGATGTGAACGGAGTCACGGACGTAGAGCGCTCCGACGCCCTTCGGTCCGTAGACCTTGTGGGAGTTCAGGGTCACGAGGTCGAACCCGTCCTTCTCAACATGGATCGGAAGCTTCCCGAACGTCTGGCAGGCGTCGGTGTGGAACGGGACGTTCCGCTCCGCGCAGATCCGGGCGAGCTCCCGCACGGGTTCGACCGTTCCGATCTCGTGGTTGGCGTGCATGACCGAGACGAGGATCGTGTCGTCCCGCAGGGCGGCGGCGAGGTCCGCGGGCCGCACGAGGCCCTCCGAGTCGACGTCGAGGTACGTCACCGTGAATCCTTGCTGCTCGAGCCAGGCGGCGGAGTTGAGCACGCAGTCGTGCTCGATCCGCGAGGTGACGATGTGTCGGCCCCGGTGGCGATGGGCGTAAGCGATCCCCTTCAGGGCGAGGTTGTTCGACTCCGTGCCCCCGGAGGTGAAAATGACCTCCTCCGGCCGGCGCGCTCCGACGAGCCCGGCAATCCTCGCCCGGGCGGTCTCGATCGCCTCGCGCGCCTTCCGACCGGGGGAGTGGAGGCTCGAGGCGTTCGCGAACGTTTCGAGGAAGTAGGGGCGCATGGCCTCGAGCACGCGAGGGTCGACCGGGGTGGACGCGGCGTTGTCGAGATAGACGTTCATCGTTCACTCCCCCCGGTAGAACAGTTCCCCGTCGAGCTGCCGAACGACGCCGAAGTGCTGCTGCCAGCCGATCTCCTTCTTGCCCACGCAGATCGTGCACACCCCGACCGGCGGGTTCCCGCGAAGCAGCAGGCGGGACGAAAGGTCCGGTCCCTGCTCCATGCGTCGCACGAGCCGGTCGATGTTGATGCCGTGGAGCGCGTCCGTCTCGATCACCGACGCCCGGGTCGCCGACATGACGTTCGCTCGGAACACCTCCCGTTCGGCCTGCGAGACGAGGTCGATCTTTGTCACGACCGCGACGTCGGCGAGCGAGAGGAGCGGTCCCATCTTTCTCGGGAGGTTCATCCCGCTCGTCGCCTCGATCACGGCGACGCCGAGCGAGTCCTCGATGTACGGCGAGCACCGCAGGCAGAGGCCCGCGGTCTCGACCAAGAGGGTGTCCGCCCGTTCCTGGGCCGCCCACCGGACGGCGTCGCCCAGCACCATGACGTTGCAGTGGTCCGGGCAGAGCTCCCCGGAGTATACCTTCCGGGCGGGGATCCCGAACTTCGTGCGAAACTCCTCTTCCTCGTTCGTGAACTGAACGTCCGTTTTGAGGTACGCCAACCGGTGTCCGCCCGCCATCAGGCGGCGGGCCACCTGCTTCAGGACCGTCGTCTTGCCGCTGGTCGGCGGCCCGGCGCAGATGATCGCCTTCATCGGGCCCCTCCGCCGGCGAGGAGGACGTTGGTGAGCCGCTCACCCAGCGCCGAGTCGTCGAGCGGTTCGCCCGCCCGGATCTTGGCACGGTACTCGAGGATGATGTCGTCGAGCCGGCTCAGGGCGTCCGCGACCTTGCGCTCCCGCACGTCCTTTGGGATCAGCTTCTGCATCGCGCCGCTGCGCATCACGACCCGAACGTCGGACAGGAGCGCAATCCGGGGATCGTGCGTCACGAAGACGAAGATCTTCCGGTACCGCCGCAGCAGGTCGAGCGCCCGCGTGCGGTGGATCCCCGCGTTCTCGATCTCGTCGAGCAGGATGATCGGGGAGTTCCCGATCACCACCGCGTCCGCGATAAGGAGCGCGCGCGTCTGGCCTCCCGAGAGCTCGGTCATCGCGCTCTCGAGGTCGATGGCCTCTCCCGTCAGTTCGTTCGCGAACCCGACCGTCTGCCCCACGAGCGACGCGACGTCCGCCCCCCGGCGAATCTCGGAGTGGATGCGCAGGAACTCGCGCACCGGGAGGTCCGATAGAAAGTTCGTATGTTGGGTGATGAGCGCGACCGGGTTGCGGCTCGGGTCGCCGATCGATTCCTCCGGGACCGGGGCGCCGTTCACCAGCACCTGTCGTCCGGAGGGCGTGTTCGAATTCGCGAATCGTTCGATGTCGTTGATGAGCTCGGTCTTGCCCGACCCCGTGGGACCGACGATGCTCGCCACCTCCCCCATCCGCAGATCGACCCGGGCGACCTGCTCGTCCTGTCCCTGGCGTCCCCGCCCTCCGAGAATCGACAGCGTGTCAATCTCCAAGATCATCCCACCGCAAAACGTGGTACGGTGCGAGCGCATATACGGCCAATTCTGTGAGCAGGATAGGATGATATCCGCCAGTTTTGCCTAATTTAATCGACAGTAGACGCATTTTGTCCCATTTCCGTTCCCTCCTTGGGCGACGGCCGGCGGCCATCGTTTCTTGTCCGTTCCGTCCTTGGGCCGGGACATGACCTTCGACGCGAACCCGAAAGGCCGCCTAGTCCGGCTTCACCTGCCCTTGCAGACTCCCCGGTTGACCCTCCGGCTGCCCAGTCCCGCCGACGTTCCTGAACTGAAGCGGATGTTTCGGAATCCGCTGACCGCGCGGGCGGCCGGCGCTCCCCTCCACTCCGCGACGGAAATGGAGGATCCGGCGCGGATGGTACGTCGGACCCGGCGAGAGTTCCGGGAGGATGCGCATCTCTCCCTCTCCGTGGTTCTCACTTCGACCGGGTCGTGCATCGGGCGGGTCGGGCTCCGGGGTCTCGACTGGAGGTGGAAGAAGGTCGAGAGTCTCGCGTACTGGCTCGACCCCCGATACTGGAACCAAGGACTCACGACCGAGGCGTGCTGGTTCGTCTGCCAGCTGGCCTTCGACCGACTGGGCATGCGACGGATCAGCTCCCAAGCCCTCGATCGGAACCTCGCCTCTCGGGCCGTGCTCTTTCGTCTCGGGTTCAAGGAGGAAGGGCGGGAGCGACAGTCGGTTTGCCTCCGGGGGAGGTGCATGGACATGGTCCTGTTCGGTCTTCTGGCCGAGGAGATCCGCTCTCGGCCGGAGGGGCCCGCCGCAGCGGGCTCCGTTCGGGTCCGGGGATTCCGAGGGGGGTCTACGCGAGGTTCATCTTCTTCAGTAGAACTGCGAACCGAGGGTCGCGCCGGAGCGGCTCAAGGTGCGGGTCGTTCCGGATGACTTGGAACGCGAGGTCGTGCTCGTCGGCCGCCTTGAACATGATTCGGTAGGCTTCGTCCAGGTCGCCGAGGAAGGCATACCCCATCGCGAAGGTCCAAGGCGAGGCTCGGTCGCGGGTCTTCTGCTTCTCCGCTTCAAGGATGTCTCGCGCTAACTCGACTTCTCCCATGAGCGCCCGGAGCCAAGCGATCGCGACCCGATTCGTTTCCTTCGGGTTCAACTCGATGCCCCGTTCTGCCTCCCGAAGAGCCGAGGGGTAGTCGGACTGGGCGTAGGCGTGCCACGCCAGCTGGAAATGGTACTCGGAGGAGTCGGGGACCAGGGCTTGAATCCGTTCGATGATCGGCTTTGCCGCCCGAGGTCGGCCGAGCGCGCTCAGGTGGCTGGCCGAGTACGCGAGGGTCACCAGGGATTGGGGGTCGAGCTCTACGGAGAGCTCGATCTCCCGGACGGCTTCCTCCACCCGACCCTCGTCGAGCAGGACGGCGGCGTACTCGTGGTGAGCGAACGCGTAGCTGGGGTTGAGGGTCAGCGCGCGTTTGAGCTCCTTTTCGGCGCCCGCGAAGTTCCAGTCGTCCCACAGGATCATGGCGAGCGAGCAGTGCCCTTCGGCCAGATCGGGGTCGAGCTCGACGGCATGCGCCGCGTAGGCGCGACTCGCGGGAAGCCATTCTTCCCGTGAGGCGATGTAATCCCCCCAGCCCATGTACGTCATGACGTCCGACAGACCCGAGAACGCCCGGGCGTTCTTGGGGTCGAGCGAGGCCGCGAGCTCGAACTGCTTCTTGGCCGCCTCGAATGTTTCCCTGGACCATCGCGAGGCGAGGAGCGCCCTTCCCCGGAGGTACGCGAGATAGGAATCCGGGTTCACCGTGGGCCGGGCTTCGAGGAGCGCTTCCTCTGCTCGGCCGATCTTGATCTTGAGCACCCCGGCGATTTGCTCGGCGACCTCCGTCTGAACGGCGAAGATGTCCTCGAGCCTCCGGTCGTAGGAGCTCGCCCACAGGTGGCCCTGGGATCTCACGTCGATCAACTGAGCGGTGATGCGGAGCTGGTCTCCGGCCTTGCGGACGCTGCCCTCCAGGACGGAGGCCACCCCGAGCTCGGCTCCGATCTGGGCGAGCGGCTTGGTCGTCGATCGGTAGGGCAGCACCGAGGTGCGGGCGATGACCTGGAGCTCGCGGATCTGGGAGAGGACCGTGATGAGCTCCTCGGTGAGCCCCTCCGCGAAGTACTCGTCCTTCGGGTCGGGGCTGATGTTGGCGAACGGCAGGACCGCGATACGAGGGAAAGGAGAGATTGTGGCCGGCGGCTCCTCGGATGTCCCGGGGACGGCGACGCGGTAGACCGGGAACGCCTCGTGAATGCCCTTGAGGTTCCTCGGCCCCAGGCTCTCGAGCGGGTAGGGCACCTTGTTCCGAACCTGGACAAACACCGGCTCGGAAATGCAGATCCCTCCCGGGTCTGCCAGCGGCTCGATGCGGGAGGCGATGTTCACCGCATCTCCGAGGATGTCCGACCCCACCCCCTCGACGTCCCCCA
>JASHYY010000110.1 GCA_030042815.1 Thermoplasmata archaeon
CGAACGTCCTCACGGAGCTCGCCCAGCAGCAGTTCGAAGGGAAGCTCGTGGACGGCCAGAACCTCGCGGTGACGATTCGCGACGTGAAGCCGCTCGGGGAGGGTCACATCATCCACGGCGACGGCGGCGTCTACCAGGAGGTCGAGTACCAGGCGCTGCTCTTCCGACCCGAGATCCAGGAGGTCGTGGAGGGGGCGGTGGTCGAGATCCGCAAGTTCGGCGCGTTCGTCCGGTTCGGCCCGCTCGACGGGCTGCTCCACGTCTCGCAGATCATGGACGACCGGGTGAACATCGACGAGCACAACCAGCGCCTGGTCGGCGTCGAGTCGAAGAAGGACCTCAAGGTCGGCTACAAGGTCCGCGCCCGGGTCGTCTCGCTCTCGCTCTCCGAAATCTCCCCGCGCGACAGCCGCATCGGCCTCACGATGCGCCAGCCGGCGCTCGGCCGGTTCGAGTGGATCCAGGACGCGCACAAGAAGAGCGAGGAGAAGTCCGGCAAGAAGGCGGCACCGGCGGCCAAGAAGGCGGCCGCGAAGCCCGCCGCGAAGGGCGCCGGGGCGGAGTGAGCCGATGATCAACCTGAAGGCGTGCAAGAACTGCAATTCGATCACCGACCAGGCGAAGTGCCCGCGGTGCGGCGGCGAGGTCTCGCGCGAGTGGCAGGGGTACCTCGTCGTCATCGACCCGGAGAAGTCGGAGATCGCGCGCAAGATGGGGATCCATGCCGCGGGCCGGTACGCGCTCCGCGTCAAGTGACGGTCGGGTCTGGGCGGTCCCGGAGTCGCTGCGCCCGGCGCTCGCGCAACCGTACGGCCCGGTCTACTCCGGGGAGGAGGCCGACCGTCGCCTGCTCGCGCTCGACGTCTTCGCTACCTGCGGCGACATGGTGACCGCCCGGGCCGTCGCCCTCGGCCATCCGCCGCTCGTCGGCGTCGTCGACTACAAGACCCGACGGAGCGAACCGGTCGACCCCGCGGTCTTCCGCCCGCTCGCCGCCCGCCGGAGCGTGCGGGTGAAGAACCCGGCCGGGGTCCTGACCGAGCGGCTGCGCTCGGCGGTTTCCCGGCTCGTCCGGACGGGCGGGGGACTCCTCGTGGTCGACGGCGAGGAGGACCTCGCGGCCCTCGCGCTCATCGAGACGATGCCCGCCGGGGCCACCGTTATATACGGCATCCCGGGTGAGGGGGCCTCTTTCGTGCGGGTCGACGCGGAGTCGAAGGGACGGGTGCGACGCCTCATCGGCGCGATGGAGCTCAGGAGAACCGAACGTGGAGGTTAAGATCCTCGAGGAGCGGGCCAACCCCCTTCTCAAGCGCCACGAGTACCGCTTCGAGGTCGCGCACGCGACCGCGGCGACGCCGACGCGCGACGCCGTGCGGGAGGCGTTCTCAAAGCTCGTGAGGTCCCCGAAGGACCGCGTCATCATCGAGCGGATGCACGCCCGCTTCGGGACCGCCGTCACCCGGGGCGACGCGCTCGTCTACGAGAGCGCGGACGCCGCGAAGTCGACCGAGCGTGCCCACATCCTCGTGCGGAACGGCCTCAAGGAGAAGCCCCAGAAGGGGGCCGCGCCCGCCGCGGCGGAGGCGCCCGCGGCGGCCGCACCGAAGGCGGAAGCGCCCGCCGACGCGAAGCAGGAGTGAGCCCGAATGGGAAAGGCCCGCGTCGGCCTCTACGAGGTCAAGGGCGAGTCGCTCACCCGCACCCACCGCTCCTGCCCGAAGTGCGGGCCCGGTACGTTCCTCGCCGAGCACAAGGACCGCCGTTCGTGCGGGAAGTGCGGCTACTCCGAGTCGAAGGCGCCCCCGCCTTCGAAGAGCAAGGGAAAGGCCGCGGCCGCGTGACCCCGCCGGGCGACGACGAACGCGCCGACCGCACTGAGGGAATAAGAGCCCGGCCGCCCCTTTCCGAGCATCCCCGTAAGCGACCCGGAGCGTGACCCGGACGATCGAGATCCTCTACCTGGCCGTGGGATTCCTCGGGGCCGTCCCCGTGGCCTACCTTCTCGTGAACGCGTACCTGGCACGGAAGCGCCACCCGGCGCCGCACCGGGCGCCCGTGCCCCTGTCCGAGGTGACGGCGGTCGTCCCCGTCCACGCACAGGACCCGGGACTGTTCCGCGCCGCGATCGAGTCGGTCGCGCGGCAGGGCTGCGCGTTCGTCGTGGTCGGCGACGCGAGCCTCGAGCCGTACCGCTCGATGACCGAGGAGCGGGGCGGTCGGTTCGTCCATCTCCCCGAGCGCGCCGGCAAGAAGGGCGCGCTCGCCGCCGGCCTCGCGCAGGTCCGCACCCCGTTCGTCCTCCTCGTGGACAGCGACACCGTACTTCCGAAAGACGCCGCCCGGGAGATGGCGTCGTACTTCGGCCCCGACGTCGGGGGGGTCGGCGCGAACCTCTCGGTCCGCGACACCGGTCGCGCGACCGCCTACTGCGGGGAGTTCGTCGAGCGGGCCCGGGAGGTGGTGCTCCGGGCGATGTCGACCCGGGGCAGCGTCCTCTACCTGGACGGGGCGTGCACGATGTACCGGACGGAGCTGA
>JASHYY010000111.1 GCA_030042815.1 Thermoplasmata archaeon
GTGCGCTCACGGGGAAGATCTTCCGGATCGGGCACATGGGCATCGCCGACTGGCCCGACCTGCTCGTGACGTTCGCCGCCCTCGAGCGGATCCTCGGCAAGGCCGGACGGCTCCCCGCCCCCGGCGCCGCACTCCGCGAGATCGTCGACCGGATGCCCTAGGCCGGGGCACGCCTAGATATCGACGATCACGCGGGCCCGGCCGCGCCCGGGGTCGAAGACGAGGCCGTGGTACGTCACCGCCTTCACCTCGACCCGGGCCGGATGGCGGTCGGGGTCGAACGGCTCGCCGCGGACGCTCGCGACCAGGGCCGTCGGCGGGGTCCCGACCGAGCGGACGCTCGCGTCGCGCACGAGGAACGCCTCGGTCTCGTGGAGCAGGAGGAGCTCGCTCAGGAAGGCGACCACGAGGCCCGCCGGGTCGTCCGCCGAGGCGCTCAGCGCCCGCTCGAGGCGGGGGCGGACCGTCGCGCGGTCGGTGATGAGCGCGAAGAGGCCGAGCGCCAGCGCCTCGAGGAGGGCGTCGGTCGAGGGTCCGGTCGCCCAGACGCCGACGTCAGCGGTCGTCGGGAAGCGTCCCCACCGGCGCGCGGGCCGGCGGGGTGGGTCGGTCGCGGTCGTCGGTCCGGCACGGCCGCGATGGGTTTAAGCCGGCGGCGATTACGAATACCTTACCGATGCGGGTGACCCTGGTCGTCCCGACGCTGAACGAGGCGCCGTCGATCGCCCACGTCCTGCGGCTGTTCCGCACGGCCGCGGCCGAGGCGAACGCGACCGTCTTCCGGGACGACCCGGTCGTCTGGGAGGTCCTCGTGGTCGACGGCGCGTCGACCGACGGGACGGCGGCGATCGCCGAGGCGGAGGGGGCCCGGGTCGTCGTCGAGCGGCGTCGCGGCTACGGCCGCGCCTACAAGACCGGTTTCGCGCTCGCGAAGGGGGACGTCCTCGCGACCGCGGACGGCGACGGGACGTATCCGGTCGAGACCGTCCCGATGCTCGTGAAGAAGCTCCTCGACGAGAAGCTCGACTTCGTCACCGGCAACCGGATGGCCTACCTCGACCGGAAGGCGATGACGACCGAGCACCGGATCGGTAACTGGGTGCTCAACTCGTTCGTCTCGATCGCCTTCCACCGGTACCTGCGGGACGTGCCCGGCGGCCGGCTCGAGGACAGCCAGAGCGGCTTCTGGGTCTTCCGCAGCGACGTGCTCCGCCGGGTCCACCTCACGCACGACGGAATGGGGTTCAGCGAGGAGCTGAAGCTCGAGGCGATCCTGCGCAACGTCCGGTTCGTCGAGGTGCCGATCCGCTACGGCGAGCGGTGGGGCCCGCCGAAGCTGTCGAGCTGGCGGGACGGCGTCGCGAACATGCTGTTCCTCGTGCGAAAGCGCTTCGACGTCGCCCTCGAGATCCGACGCGGGGTCCCGGTCGCGTTCGCGAGCGGGCCCGAGGTCGGGCTCCCGCCGTGACCCCGGCCTACTGGGTCTTCCCCGAGCGCTCGCGCGACTTCACGCGCAGTCCCTTGTAGCCGCACCGCCGGCACTGGACGGCCTTCGGCGGGTTCCGGGCCGAGCAGTTCATGCAGACCTTCTTGTTGAGCAGGCGCTCGACCGCCTCCGGGAACGGCATGGGGACCGCGGGAGCCGCCCTCGCCTATAAAGCGTGCGCGTGCGGCGGCGCCCGGCGGACCCCTACGCCGGGCGCGGGACGAACGACACGTGGGGGGCGCCGAGGTGGGCGTCCGGCGCCACGACGTGGCTCGCGAACGCCGGGCGGAGCCCGCGGATGACGAGGCCGACGTCGTCGCGGCGGAGCTCGAACTCCGTGTCCGCCATGCGCCGGACCCCGGGGGCGCAGCCGAGGCCCGGGCCGAGGATCCCCACGACGAGGTTCCCGAGCTGGCGCGCGCGCTTCACGCCGAAGAAGTACAGCTGCCCCGCCCGTTCCGCGCCCATCAGCGTCTCGAAGATCTCGAAGGCGGTCAGCTCGAGGTACGGCTTCCCCCGGGTGCCCTGCGCGGCGCGCTCGGCGGCGACCGCCTTCGCCATCGCCCGGGCCCGCTCCTTCGGCGACGGCTTCGAGGGGGCGGGATCGAGGTGGGCTCCTCGGATGTTCACGACGTACGGCGGCCCCTCGTCCTCCCCCACATAGTCCATGACGCGGACGCGGGTGTCGAACCGCCGCCGCGTCGCGTACCGGGTGAGTCTCGCCCGGAACTCGTGCGGCGAGTCGTGGGAGGGCAGGATCGCCACGATCCCGCGCGAGTGGTAGAGCATGTTGAGGTACGTCGGGAACAGCAGCAGGTCGAGGTCGTCCCGCCCGACGCTCGCGTCGAGCGAGAACAGCGCGAGGCTGCCGCGGGGAAATCCGCCGCCGAGCAACCGGTCGAAGTCGGGGGTCCCCGACGAGAAGCGCCCGTCGGGGTCGGGCGTCGGTCTCCACTCGGACACGGCGGGGCGGCTCCGCGGGGGGGCGGGCATGGTGGCCTCATCGTCGGCCGGGGTTCTTAGAATCATGGGCGGCCGAGGACCGATTCTCTGACGGTAAACACGCCCCGTTTCCCGGAACGGCGCGTTCGGCCGTCGGAGCGCGACGCGGGTTTTCCGGGCCGCGGGGGCCGGATCCCGGTCACCGCCCCCCTCCCGGTCGGGGGTCGAGTCGCCGGCCGAACGACCTCGCCGGGACGGGCTCCGCCGTCGGTCCCCCGCGCGGGGTCGGGACCAGTGTATCGTGAAATGTGTATATACACCTTTAGCGATTGCATGACCGTGACTCCCGACGTCTTCGCCCTCCTGGCGGACCCGATGCGCCGCCGGATGGTCGAGATACTCCACGGGGGCGAACGGTCGGTGGGCGAGATCGTCGACCGGGTCGAGATCCGCCAGTCGGGAGTCTCGCGCCATCTGCGGATCCTGCTCGAGGCCGGCTTCGTCCGGGTCCGCGCCGACGGCCAGCGGAGGTTCTACTCCCTCCGGCCGGAGCCGTTCCGGGCGCTCGAAGGCTGGATGCGGCGGTACGCCCTCGACGAGGTGGGACGCCTCGGGCGGCTCTCCGAGCTGATCGACGAGGCCCCGCATCGTAGGAAGTGACGCATGCCGAGCACGGTGAGCGCGCGCGTGATCTCCGACCGCGAATTCGCCCTCCAGCAGACCTTCCGCGCGCCGGCGGCGAGGGTGTTCGCCGCCTACACGGACCCCGCGATCGTCCCGCGCTGGTGGTCCTCGAGGGGCGGGACCGTCCGTGTCGAGACGATGGACGTGCGGCCCGGGGGCGACTGGCGGATCGTCCAGCGAACGCCCGACGGCCGGGAGACGGTCTTCGCCGGAAAGTACCTCGAAGTCCGCCCCGTGACCCGGCTCGTGTACACCTTCCGGGTCGAGGGCCAACCGGGCAGCGAGCTGACGGCGACCGTCGACCTCCGGGAGTCGGGAGGGACGACCGTGCTCACCCTGACGAACCGGGTCGCCTCGCCCGAGGCGCGCGACGCGATGATCCGGTACGGCGCCGCGGCCGGGGCGAAGCTGGCCTGGGACCGGCTCGCCGAGGTGCTCGCGGAGGCGGGGCCGTGACACCCGCCGCGAAGGGCCCGGACCCGCGCGCCGCGGAGCGGATCCTCGCGCGCATCCGCGAGCTGGGGGACTGGAGGGGCGAGCGGCTCGCCGAGGTACGCGCGCTCATCCACGAGGCGGACTCCGAGGTGGTCGAGGACTGGAAGTGGCGCGGCGTCCCCGTGTGGTACCACGACGGGATGGTGTGCACCGGCGAGTCGTACCAGCATCACCTCAAGCTGACGTTCGCGAAGGGGGCCTCCCTCCGCGACCCGAAGAAGCTGTTCAACGGCGACCTCGGCGGGAAGGTCTGGCGGGCGATCGACCTCCGCGAGGGGGAC